>JAEDEK010000118.1 GCA_016293365.1 Bulleidia sp.
GGCGCTTCATTTCAAATTCCATCTGGAAAAACTGGTGCAGTATATTTCACACCTCGTTTGTATACAGGTACATGTACATATGTTGACCAAAATGGTGTTGGTACATCAGTCTATGTAACATTCCCAAAAACTGTAAATGGATTTACAGATGGAGTATTCGAACTGATCACATATTAATTTCATCTTTTTATTTATTTCTTGTATTATTCATTTATAATTCATTGAGTACAACATTTCTTTATCAGGAGTTGCTATGAACAACAGATATCTTTTCATCACAATACTGTCATGTCTTACCCTTGGATGTGCTTTACCTTCCAGTCAAACTGGATCATCTTCTTCGATTTCTTCCACAACATCAGAAAAAGATGATCATACATGGATCATCGATGCATCTGAACTCAGTTATGACAAAGATCTGATTCTTTCTGATCAGAGTATTTACTTTGATTCAGATTTCGCACCGATAACCGATATTGATGCACAACAGCGGTTACTTCTGAATCCTGTAAAAATGACTGCGGATCTGAAACTGGATGTATCAGATCCGGAATTCACAGATCTTTATTTCCGTGTCTACATTGATCAGGATAATATTTTGTACGAAATCAATCAGAACTTTTCCCAGATTACTGGGGTAACCATTACACCAGGAATCATTGCCATTTATTTCTATCCGGAAGCGGAAGCAATCACAGATCAAAGCATCACTCTTAAAAGCATTGAACATAATGGCATCACTTATGCGGATGGTACTTATGAAATCCGTTATATAACACAGCTGAAATAATTGTCAGAAAACAGGAAGCTGTCCATATGGGACTGACTTCCTGTTTTGTTTCCGCATCATGTTTTTTATGCTTCTCTCCAGCCGCCAAGCAGGTAGTATGTACCACCAATTACCATTGGCATGAAACCTGCCAGGGCATCTCCAAGCCAGAATCCTTTCGGGCCCATTGCGAATACCCATCCAAGCAGATATGCCAGACCAATTCGTGCAATCATTCCATCCAGTATTGCCACACACAGATTCAGTTTTGAATTTCCTGAACCGTTGATGATTCCAAAGGCGAAACAACGTGTTGCTGCACCGATGAAGTTCAGTATAACAGGCAGAATAATTACGGAAGCTTCCGCCAGAACTGCCGCATCAGAAGTAAACAGTCCAAAGATTGTTTCCGGATGCATTTTTACAATAACAGCTGCAATCACTGCCAGGAACAATGCACTGCCGGATCCCCATGCCAGAATCTTTGGAATACGATCATATTTCCGTGCACCAAGATTCTGTCCGACCATACTTGCGGCTGCTGTTGTAATGGAATTTGAGAGAATACCCATCATCATATTCAGCTTTCCGATAATACCTGCGATTGCACTTGCAATTAAACCGAAGGAGTTGACCCAGGCAGCTACGACTGTCTGTGAAATGGAAATTGCAGCGGACTGTAAAGCCATCGGAACTCCCAGAGCCACAATTTTTTCCATTGCCTTTCCATCCGGAATAAAACTTTTCGGTGCAAAGTCAAAATCAAAACCTTCCTTATGTCTGTAAAGGTAACCCATTGCAAAAATAAAACTGAAAGACTGTCCGATGACTGTTGCCCAGGCAGCACCTGCTACTTCCATATTCAGAAATGCCACAAACACAATATCCAGTACAATGTTGATAACTGCCGCAATCGCCACAAACATGAATGGTCTTTTGGAATCACCCATACCACGCATGATCGCAGAAACCACATTGTATCCATAGATGAAGATCAGCCCCAGAATACAGATCACAGTGTAGTCCATCGTGTATTGATAAGCTTCAGCAGGTGTATTGACCACCTGTAACAAAGGATCCCGGAACACATAACATCCAACAGAAATCACAAGTGCGATTGCGAATAACAGAGTAAACAATGTACCGATTGTTTTCTTTACCGCATCGTTATTCCTCATTCCCACTTCACGTGCAATAATCACCTGTCCTGCACTGGAAAATCCCATTGCGACAAAGGTCAGCAGGTGCAGGATGTTTCCGCCTGTACTGACTGCTGACATACCGGATCCACCGATGACCTGACCAACAACGATCATATCAACGATGTTATATACTGCCTGTAACGCATTGGACACAAACAGAGGTGCCGCAAACGTCAGCAACAGTTTCGGTACCGATCCTTCTGTCAGGTCTTTTCTCATAGATTTTTCACTCATTCATTTTCCTCCTTTTTCGCAACAATTTTTCACTTATCAATCATCGATAATATCTTTTCCACAATCTCATCTGCACACCATGTATGTGAACCATTTTCATAGACCCGAAATTGGCATAAAAATAATTCAGATCATTCTGAATTTCCCTGAGATCGTACTGTTTATGTTTTACAGGATATCCTTGTGGTACCTGCACATCCACAGATGTCCTTCCGCCTCTTTCTATGACATCATCATATCCTTTAAAATCATACACTGCTTCTTCATATAATCCTATTCTAACACCGGATTCATCTGTTCTATTTCAAGTTCCGCACAACGAAAAAAGGACACTCAGTCCTTTTTGTACTTTGCCATGGAAATGGTATCCACAATCGGAATATCCGTTGTGTTTTCACGCTTAGGAAAGGATACATCCACAACATCTGCGACATGTACAACATCACGCAGCAGACCATTGATCAGGATCATCGTTTCCGGCATGTCTTCTCCCTTGAAATCCTGTGGATTGCCGATATAGCCGTTATGAACGGATCCATCTTTCAATACTACCTGAATATAGCGTTTGATCAGAATCGCCATCAGTTCTTTTTTTGTCCGTTTCATAACTGCATACCCCCCCAATCTTATTTTATCTGGAAGCACCTAATTCCTTCAGTGTTCCATTTCCCTTCGGTTCAATACCACTGATCTGAACATCCGGATTCTTCCTTTGGATAAACGCAGTAAATCTCTGTGCCTCCTCCATGGAAATGGCGGTCACAGTACATACATCGCTGTCATAGGTCAGCTTCATGTATGGCTTACCATGTTTTTCTTCCCTCAGTTCCAGTGTTTTCACACCTGTAGTAGACATTTCTTTCAGATTCAGATCTGCACATGCAAGCATCCTGTCTTCAAGAATATATGTCCGATCAACCATGCCACCTGAAAGATATGCATTCACGTCCTTCACAGCTCTGATTGTTTTCCTGATTCTTAACTTGTCCCGGTAATAGAATACCATAACTGCTGCCAGAATGACGGCACAAATACCCATGAAAATTTTGAAAACAGGATGATGCGATTTTGTTTCAACAAATGCGATTGTAAAAATGACAAGTGGTATGCCGAACATCGCATAGGCATACTTCAGACTCACCAGTCCATAATAGAATTTCTTTACCATACTGATCCTTTACAAAACAACCGGAACAGTATTCCGGTTGTTTCCTGTGTTTTACTTCATGGATGAAACCGAAATACGGTTCATGGCCTTCTTCAAAGCGACTTCTGCACGTCTCATATCGATGTTCGGATCATTGGATTTCAGATGACCCTCGGCACGCTGTTTTGCCTTTTCAGCACGTTCCACATCGATTTCATTTCTGTTTTCAATCGCATCCGTCAGAATCTCAGCAACGTTATTCCTGAAATAGAACAGACCACCTGCTACAGCATAAGTATTTCTGACATTATTTTCTTCACTTGTCATGACACCGATCTTCAGCATTGTGACAAGCGGCATATGATTTGCCAGTACACCTCTGTCTCCATCCACTGTCTGGATATTAATGATTGGTGTATCAAATTCCTTGTACAGTCCGAATGGTGTTGCGATTTTCACATGAAGCGTGTTCATTAAAGTGTCTCCGCCTTCTTGACGACATCCTCAATAGTGCCGACAGAAAGGAATGCTGCTTCCGGAAGATCATCATACTTTCCATCAAGAATTTCACGGAAAGATCTGACTGTATCCTTGACTGGAACATAGACACCCGGCATACCTGTAAACTGTTCTGCAACAGAGAATGGCTGAGACAGGAAGTTACGGATACGTCTTGCACGGTTAACCGTCTTCTTATCTTCTTCACCAAGTTCATCCATGCCAAGAATCGCAATGATATCCTGAAGTTCTCTGTATCTCTGCAGGATTTCCTGTACTTCACGGGCTACACGATAATGTTCTTCGCCTACTACCAACGGATCCAGCATACGGGAAGAAGATCCAAGCGGATCAACTGCCGGATAGATACCCAAAGCCGCAATAGAACGGTCAAGGACAAGTCTTGCATCCAGATGTGAGAAAGTAGCTGCTGGAGCCGGGTCTGTCAGGTCATCGGCAGGCACATATACACACTGAACGGATGTAATGGAACCTGCATCTGTTGATGTGATTCTTTCCTGCAGCTGACCCATTTCCGTTGCCAGAGTTGGCTGATAACCTACTGCAGATGGCATTCTTCCAAGCAGCGCAGATACTTCTGAACCAGCCTGAGTGAAACGGAAGATGTTATCGATAAACAGAAGGACATCCTGGTGTTCTTCATCACGGAAATATTCTGCCATTGTCAGAGCGGAAAGTGCAACTCTCATACGTGCACCTGGAGATTCATTCATCTGACCATATGTCAGAACGGTATTCTTCAATACACCTGAATCCTTCATTTCATGGTACATGTCGTTACCTTCACGTGTTCTTTCACCAACACCGGCAACAACGGAACGACCACCATGTTCAATGGCGATATTATGAATCAGTTCCTGTTCAAGAACTGTCTTACCTACACCTGCACCACCAAACAGACCGATCTTACCACCTCTTGCATATGGGCATAAAAGGTCAATGACCTTGATACCTGTTTCAAGAATTTCAGAACCTGTCTGCTGCTGAGCAAAGGTAGGTGCTTCTCTGTGAATCGGCATTTTCTTATCTGCCTTGACTTCACCAAGACCATCGATCGGTTCACCAAGGACATTAAACATACGTCCCAGAACTGCATCACCTACCGGAACCTGAATTGGAGCACCTGTATCAGTGCATTCCATGCCACGGACAAGACCGTCTGTACTGGACATGGCAATGCAACGGACAATATCATCACCGATATGCTGTGCTGCTTCGGCAGTCATTTCAGTGCCGTCAGTTCCTTTGATCGTAATGGCATTTTTGATCGATGGCAGATGATCCGATGCGAATCGGATATCTACTACAGGTCCGATGACCTGAACGATTTTTCCTGTATTTTGCATGATTGCCTCTTTTCTTACACGGCATTGGACCCGCTGACAATTTCCGTAATTTCCTGGGTAATTGACGCCTGTCGAGCCTTGTTGTATTCCAGCTGCAATGTCGATACAAGATCATCCGCGTTGTCGGATGCCGTCTTCATCGCAACTCTTCTGCTTCCCTGTTCACTGGTTGTGGATTCCATCCAGTTGGAATATGCAACGTTTGTGACCATCATCGGAATCAGGTTATCCAGAATTTCTTCCGGACCTGGTTCAAACAGTGTTTCTACATGGTCATTCCGTTTCTGTGTTTCATCCAGTGTAAATGGTACGAGTACGTCAAATTCCGGGCGGAAGCTCATCGTATTGACAAACTTCGTATACAGAATCTGTACTGTTCCCACTTCGTTATTCTGATACATTTCTATACCGCTCATCACAGCCTCCTTTAACTGCTGGAAGGAAAGCTGGTCTGAAGAAACCGGTTCACTGTTGAGCAGATTGAAACCTGCTTCCACAAACTGACTGTATAAAGATGTACCGACAAGGAATAACGGATCAGATGGGTTCAGATGTTCCTTTGCCTCACGGATGATGTTGGCGTTATAGCCACCACATAATCCAAGATCAGAACAGAAGATGACTGTCATCTTTCTGTCTGAACTGTTTTTCACAAGAAATCTGCT
>JAEDEK010000119.1 GCA_016293365.1 Bulleidia sp.
GAAGATCTTCATTACCTGAAGGAAAACATTCAGCAGTTGACTGTTACTTCCGGAAAGGTAGAAGAAATCATGATCAGAAATACGCTGATTCAGCCGGTAGTCACACTTCTGGATGGACAGATGAATCCGCTTGAAGGCAGTTTTGATGTTGTGGATGAAGAAGGCGAAACCGTTTCTGTTTCTTCCAAACAGTCTGTTGTACTCAAACGGGATCATACCTACAGGATCATCCCACGTACTGTTCCTGATGGATACTATATCCCGGATGCCATTGAGGTAAAAACAGTCTATGAAAACGGTACTGTCCATGATATCGATGTTACCGCATCCTGTTTTTCCGTATTTCTGCACCTGATCGATCAGCAGACAGAAACCGGAATCGGTGGAGCAGAATTCGGTATCTATGATGATCAGAACAGTCTTCTTTCTACTGTCCGCAGTGAAAATGGAGGTGTACAGCTGTATGGATTGAAGGCTGGAAAGTCATACCGGATTCATCAGATCCGTACAACCGGTACGTGGCTGCCGGTGGAAGATCAGATTCTTTCTGTTCCCGTGTCTTCAGAAAAGGAAATCCATCTGACCGTGAAAGCGGAAGGCTATGTTCATCTGAGTGCATCCATCATGGATGTCTCACTGCAGTCTGTGCCAGATGGCAGCCTGTCCGTTTTTATGGATGTGGATTGTACTGTACCGGCATACGATATCCATGGAAAGCCGATCACAGGGTCTGCCTTTATAAAGGCGGATGTCAGAAACGGCAGTTACTATGTCAGGATGGATGATGTCGGGCAGAAATGGTATCTGAACCGGCAGCCGGTGATGATTGAAGTGGATCATGCGATGAGTGAACTTGCATCAGGCAATGTAGTGACACAAAGAGCGGATTACAGTTTCTCCATAAAAGATGATCTTGGGAATGATATTGGGGATGACTTTGTTGTGGAGCTGTATGAAAACGGGAGAAAAACAGGCACAGTCAAAGCGGACGGCACTTCTGTTGTTCGACAGGGATTTGATCTGAACAGAGACAGCGTGTATCAGGTACGGACTGTGTGCGTGCAGGGACAGTATGTCTTTTCTTCTGAGAAACGCAATCTGACAATCGCAAAGGAAGTTCCACAGGAAAGTCAGGGGGAGATCATTACAGCAGTACCTTATGTAACATTACGTGTCATGGAAGATCAGGCCGGCCTGTCCGGTTCCTATCGGATTTATTCCAACAGGGAATGCACAATACCTGCAGAATCGGTCAATGATATGGATGATCAGATGCATCGTGTATGGAATCTACGTGATGGAACATACTGGATCATAACAGAATCGCTCAATGACACCTGGTATCCGTATGCGCAGGAGGTTTCCATCACACTTGATCATGGTCGCAGCTGGAATGAAACTGTGCTGATGAGACATACACCTGTTACAATGATTCTTTCCAGTATGGATGAAAACGGTCAGTCACTGGATGGTACGATGGTGGAAATCCGTGACATGGATGGGACTGTACAGCAGACAGCCGTCTTTACAGATGGACTTCTTGTTCTGCAGGGATCCTGGCTGAAAAGAGGCAGCAGCTATGTTATTGCGGAAATACAGACACCAGATGGATACCATAGATGTGCAGATGTTCAGTTCACGGTACCACTGCATCAACCATCTATGACACCTTCGATTTCCATCGTGCATCAGAAACAGCAGCGGATTGTATTGCCACAGAAGGATCATACAAGCTCTTCTTTCATGCCGGAAGAACAGAAAAAAGCAGAAAGTGTGGAACAGAAGGTGGAATTATCCAGTCCTGTATTTATGGGAATGGCTGTATCAGCCGGTATTCTGATCAGTGCAGTGATAATTTTGAAAAATATTTCAAAAGGTAAAGTGTAAAATTTCCATTGACTGATGAAACCGGTTGGACTATGATAATCATACAACGTCAAAGAAGGGAAAAAGTAGGGCAGAGACCAATTTCAGAGAGCCTTCAGGTGCTGAAAAGAAGGTATGCGGTACTGTACTGAAAACACATCCCTGAGACGATTTCCTGAACATGTACAGTAAGGAAATACGGGAGTGCCCGTTACAGCACAGAAGTATGTCAGTACTTCATGAGGCCTGTGATCGTAAGGTGCAGGTGAAGATCAGGTGGAACCACGTTTATTATGGACGTCCCGATTATGGGATGTCCATTTTGTTTTTTACAGGAGGCAGAAATTATGCAGGAAATCCGTATCCCGCAGGGAATGAGAGATCTGACGGCATCACAGAGCCGTCGCAAGGAAGCGCTCAGAAAAAGAATAGAAGATGTATTCGATTCATTCGGATACGAAAAGATCTGTACGCCGACCATTGAATATGCCGATACATACCGGATCGGGTTTACATCCGCAACGGATCTTTCGGAAATGTACAGATTTCTTGATCAGGATGGAAATCTTGTCATGATGCGTGTGGATATGACCGTGCCGATCGCAAGATTCTGTACAACACGTTATTCCAAGGCGGAACCGCCATTCCGTTTCCGTTACTGTTCAGAGGTGTTCAAGATCAGACATATGTTTGCCGGAAAACGTTCTCAGGTAACAGACTGTGGTATTGAGCTGATCGGACTGGACGATCACAGTGATATTGAAGTGCTGTATACGGCGATCCGGGTGCTGCAGCAGATCGGAGCAAAGCAGTACCGGCTGGAAATCGGTAATTCCGGATTCTTCAGAGTTGCAGCTGAAAAACTGAATCTGAGTGAAGAACAGCGCACGACTCTGGCAGATCTGATCGATCGCAAATCTCTTGTTGAACTGCACGAATATCTTGTGAAGATGAATGCCTCCAAACAGATTCAGGCTTTCTTTGAACGCCTTCCATTACTGGGTGGTGGAAGTGAAGTCCTGATGGAAGCAATGGAACTGAGCTTCTGTGCAGAACTGAAGGAAGAAGTCGGTAAGCTGATGAAACTGGATGAAAATCTGAGAAAGCTTGGTGTCATGGATCATGTCAGTTATGACTTCGGTAAGATACCGCATCTGGATTACTATACCGGTATCATCTTTGAAGGATATGTATCCGGTGTCGGCACTTCTGTGCTCTCCGGGGGCAGATATGACAGTCTGCTTGGCAGATTCGGCAGAGACCTTCCTGCGTGTGGTTTTTCCGTCAAACTGGATGATCTGCTGGATATACTGGAAGAGGAAGAAAAAAATGTTGTCCGCATCGGATATCCGAAAGGAAAAGAAGTGGAAGCATTGATCCTGAGTGAAACATACCGGAAGGACAGTCATGTGGAACTTGTTTTATGGGACGAAGATAAGATTGAGGTGATTGTATGAGTCTTGCAGTGGCATTGACAAAAGGAAGACTGGAAAAATCCGTCACAGCCATGCTGGAGGAATGCGGCTATGGCGTACAGAAACTGAAAGACAAGGGCAGAGCACTTGTTTTTGAAGATACCGTAAAGGATATCCGTTATTTCCTGGCAAAGCCAAATGATGTCATCACCTATGTGGAACATGGGGTTGCGGATATCGGAATCGTCGGCAAGGATACATTGATGGAAGGCGGGAAGGACTATTATGAACTTCTTGATCTGAAAACAGGAGAATGCAGATTCATCCTGGCAGGATTACCTGGAAATAATCCATTACAGAAAGTGGGACATATTACAATCGGTACAAAGTATCCGAATGTTGCTTCGGAATATTTCCACCGACACAGTCTTGACCCGGAAATCATTAAAATTGACGGTTCTGTGGAACTTTCCCCATTGCTTGGATTATGCGATGGAATTGTGGACATCATGGAAACAGGCACAACATTGAAGGAAAACGGTCTTGTTGTATTTGATGAGGTATGCCGTATCAGTGCAAGGGCTATTGTCAATAAGGTCAGCTTCAAGATGAAGCGGGATGAAGTGATGGAATTCATCACAGATCTGAAAGAGAAGGTAAATGAGAAATGCTGAAGGAAATATCTGTAAAGGATGAAAAGAAACTGAGAGAATGGCTGGATGAAAGAAGTCAGGAAATCGATCCGGAAGTGGTTGCCAAAGCGGCTGAAATACTGAATCGAGTCAGAAAAGAAGGCGATGCAGCATTGGTTGATCTGACACAGAAGTTTGATGGTGTTACAATGCAGGACTTCCGTGTATCAGAAGCAGAAATGGATGAGGCAGAAGCAGAGTGTGATGAATCATTCAAGGAAGCAATGTGCCTGGCTGCTGAAAACATCAGAACATTCCATAAGGCCCAGCTGCCGCAGTCCTATCTTCTGCAGCAGGATAACGGGATCTATCTTGGGGAACGGGTGATCCCATTATCCAGCGTCGGTATCTATGTTCCAGGAGGAAGAGCACAGTATCCAAGCTCTGTATTAATGAATGCCATTCCTGCCTCTGTTGCAGGTGTCAAGAGAATTGTCATGGTTACTCCACCGAATAAGGAAGGTACCATCAATCCCAATATTGCCTATGCTGCACGTCTGGCCGGCATAACCGAAATCTATAAGGTCGGCGGTGCCCAGGCGATCGGTGCACTGGCATACGGAACACAATCCATTCCGGCTGTGGATAAGATCACAGGACCTGGCAACATCTTTGTGGCAGCTGCCAAGAAGCTTGTCTTTGGAAAAGTTGATATTGATATGATTGCAGGACCATCGGAAATTCTTGTGATTGCGGATGAAGGTGCAGATCCATCTTTTGTAGCGGCAGATCTGCTTTCTCAGGCAGAACATGATCCGCTTGCTTCTGCCATTCTTCTGACAACTTCACGTTCATTGCTGGAAGAAGTTAATCAGGAACTTGAAAAGCAGTGTGCAGTATTACCGAAAAAAGAAATTGCCCAGGCTTCCATACGGGATTATGGACGTTCCATTGTCTGTGATTCCATCAGTGAATGCATTGATTTTACCAATGCGATTGCACCGGAACATCTTGAACTTTGCATTGGGGATCCGATGGCATATCTTTCCGGAGTCCAAAATGCAGGTTCTGTATTCCTTGGCTACTATACGTGTGAATCTATTGGTGATTATTTCGGTGGTACAAACCATGTCTTACCGACAAACGGTACAGCCCGTTTCTCCAGTGCACTTGGTGTAGATGCCTTTGTGAAAAAATCCTGTTTCCTGCATTACAGCAGGGAAGCAGTGATTCAGTATGGTCACTATATTGAAACAATGGCAGAAGAAGAGCAGCTGCAGGCACATGCCAATGCGGTAACAGTGAGGTTACGGAATGGAAAATAAGGTTACCTACCAGGCAAGACAGTCTGGAAAAATCCTGTTGAATGCAAATGAATCCGGTGAAAACCTTTCCGCAGAAATGATGGAAAAGGTAATTGAAGCTCTGAAGAATACTGCCTTCAACCGTTATCCGGAAAATACACAGAAAAAACTGAGGGAAGCATATGCCGCCGTTGCTGGGGTAAACGCAGATCAGATCATTGCAGGTAATGGATCGGATCAGCTGCTTGGATATCTGATTGGAAAACTGGCAGGTGTGGAAGGAACCATATATACATTCGATCCGGATTTCTCCATGTATGATTATTATGCTTCCTCTTATGGATCACAGGTCATCAAATACCCATGTGATGAAGATGGAAGTCTGGATATTGATTCCTTTATCCGTTATGGAAACGACCAGAAAGCCGATCTTGTCATCTTTTCCAATCCAAACAATCCTTCAGGACATTGCCTGTCTTTGGAAGAAGTGGAAACAGTGATTCAAGGATTTGATGGAACACCGGTGATCGTTGATGAAGCCTATATCGAATTTGCGGAT
>JAEDEK010000008.1 GCA_016293365.1 Bulleidia sp.
AAGTATACATTTCCTTGTTTACCATATCGGAAGAGTCATTCTCTCTTGCAAATACGGAAGTCGCTTCAAAATATGGTGTTCTGATTTCCTGGTATCTGTAGCGTTTTGTCATTTCTGCAATGACACGTTCCACATCATGCCATCTGTTCACCTCATCCGGCAGGATGTCATATGTACCTCTTGGTGTCTGATAGTTCATTTTTTTCTCCTTTTCTTTTCTGAAAATAAAAAGCGTCCCATATCCAAGGACGCTGTAAGCGCGGTACCACCTCAGTTTGCATGCTGTACACATGCACGCTCTGTTCCTTAACGCGGAATACGTATATTCCTACTGTATTTCAGAATATCTTCTCAAGAGTGTCTGTTCCCTTGTCTTCCATCAATGCTTTCACCATACCATTGTCGCTGTAAAGGATCGCAACGGAATCTCTCTTTCCTCGAATTTGTTTTTACCTGTGCATTATACCCTTAATGGATCGTTCTTTCAACGGTGATCACCGAATCAACCTTACGGATATTGGCAAGCACGTTATTCAGATGATCCACATCTTTGACACGCAGTGTCATCGTAATACGTGAAGTCAGGGTTTCATGATTGACAACAGCATTCACCGATTCCATGGGTGCCTTGCACTGGGATACAACTGTCACCACATCCGTCAGAAGAAAACTTCTATCTCTTGCGGTAATCGCTATATCCGTATCATAGGAACGTTCACTGTCTCCACCATCCCACTCGACATCGATCAGATGTGCATGTGGTGTGTTGATATTCGGACAATCAGCACGATGTACCTTGATGCCCTCTCCTTTTGTAATCCATCCTTTGATCGGATCTCCATACACCGGGCAGCAGCACTGGGCAATCGCCATTTTGATATTGTCGATTCCCGGTACAATAATGCCTGTTTTCGAGTTATGCAGTTTCGGCATTTCTCTTTCCAGAATCCTTTGAACCGTCTGATCTTCACTGAGCCTTGCCTTGGCACGTGTCATTTTTTCACAGACAATCGTCGGATTGATGGACTTGACCGCGATACCATACATGAAATCGATATAGTTACCGACCTGGAAATCACGGTAGATGTTTTCCAGTCTGCTTTTTTCCATCAGCTCCTTGGCATTGAAACCACGTTTTGTAAATTCCTCACGGAGAATCTTTTCTCCTTCTTCAATCTTTTCAGAACGTTTTTCAACTTCCTTTTTCTGCAGGTAATTACGGATTTTATTTCTTGCCTGATTTGTTTTGACAAATTTCAGCCAATCCTCACTTGGACCTGATCCTTTACGCCGTCTGATTTCAACAACATCACCTGTTTTCAGTTCCGTATTGAGTGGAACCATTGTACCGTTGACAATTGCGCCGACACACGTATGACCGACATCCGTATGTACGCGATAGGCAAAGTCAATCGGTGTTGCCCCACTTGGCAGGTCGATGACTCTTCCCATCGGTGTCATGACATATACATTTGCTTCAAATACGTCATGCTGGAGGGTTGCCATATATTCTGAAGCGGATTCACTTCCCCCGTTTTCCTCGGAATACAGAGCAAAATTCTTAAACCAGGAAAGCTTTTCCTCAATCTGCTTCTGTTCTTCACGGGCACTGTATCGATTGCCTTCCTTGTAACGCCAGTGTGCCGCTACACCACGTTCCGCTACTGCATCCATTTCTTCCGTACGGATCTGTACTTCAAAGATTTTTCCATCATCGCCGACAATGGTTGTATGCAGTGACTGATACATGTTGGTTTTCGGAACCGCAATATAATCTTTCAGTCTGCCGGGAATCGGTTTGTATTTGGCATGAATATAACCGAGAATCTCATAACAGTGCAGATCGGTATCAGTAACGATACGGATCGCAAGCAGGTCGAGAATCTCATCAAAACGCTTGTGTTTTTTTACCATCTTGTTGTAGATGGAATACAGGTGTTTACTTCTTCCGAATATTCTGAACTGGATATGATTCTTTTTCAGCATATCCGAGATTTCACAGATCATATGATTGACGGCTGCATCTCTTTCCGTCTTCTTGGTTTCAACAAGATGGGCAATGTGATAGTACTCATCTTTGTTGAGATAGTAGAAGCATAGATCTTCCAGTTCATTCTTGATCGCACTGATACCAAGACGATGAGCAATCGGTGCATAGACATCCAGCGTTTCAGACGAGATGCGTTTCTGACTTGCTTCCGGCTGGTATTCCAGTGTACGCATGTTATGCAGACGATCGACAAGTTTGACAAGAATGACACGAACATCCTTTGCCATGGCAATAAAGATCTTACGATGATTGGCTGCCTGATATTCCGGATCATCTTTTCCTTTGAATTTCAGTGTACCGATCTTCGTAACAGCTTCAACAATGTCCGCCACTTCTTCATCAAACTGCTGTGCCAGCTGCTCACGGGTAATTCCGCAGTCTTCAATGGAGTCATGCAGAAGACCAGCCGCAATGGTTTTCGGTCCAACACGCATCGTTGCAAGAATAAAAGCTACATTATAAAGGTGGACAACATATGGTTCCCCGGATTTACGGAACTGTCCGGCATGATGTTCCGCAGCAAAGTTTTCCGCTTTCTGGATCAAAGCCAGACTGGATGGATCATGAATATAAAGGCGTGCTTCATTCATGATGTCATCAGCGCCGGGATTGTTATAGGTTGCCATACACTCTACCCCCTTTCTGAATGCATAGTTACAATGATTATACATAAAATCAATGAGAAATGAATATGCTGTTTTCACAACAGACAGAAAATTCCATCATTTTTATGATATGTTTTTCATTTTTCGTAAAAGAAAAAACCTATGAAGAATATCTTCAAAGGTCATTTCAATCAGTTATCACTCATTTTCAAAATACTGAAGATCTCGTAGTTTTTCAGTACTTCTCTGCCTGCCATACCATTGCCATACAGTTCGATGACAAATGCACATCCGGCAACGGTACCACCGAGCTGTTCGATCATCTTGCAGGAAGCTTCCGCCGTTCCACCGGTTGCCAGCAGATCATCTATGACAACAACTCTTGCCCCTGGCTGGATCGCATCCTTATGCAGGCATACTTCATTGGAGCCGTATTCCAGATCATACTTACAGGAAATGGCTTCTCTTGGAAGTTTTCCAGGCTTTCTGACCGGTGCAAATCCGATTCCCATTTCCACAGCTACCGGAGCTCCGAAAATAAAGCCGCGCGCCTCTGGACCTACGATAAAGTCCGCATTGACACTTTTTGCAAATGCAACAAGCTGATTAATTGTTTCCCGGAACGCTTCACCATCCTGAATAATGGAAGTCACATCACGGAACAGGATACCCTCCTTTGGAAAGTCAGGAATGGAAGATACATAATCTTCTAAATTCAATGCCATGTTTTTTCTCCTTTAACACGGTTTTATTATACACCGGATGTCAGTGATCACAACACATCTTCCAGATTCATCTGCAGCTTTACATTTCCTCTGAAACGATTGATGGAAAGCGTTCCGGCAAGCATACGCGGATGAGGTACAACCGGAAGATTCCTTGACGGGAAAGCGACTGCTTCCAGCATCACTTTACCTGTATTGACCATGTAGCGGACTGTTTTTCCCGCCTTGACTGTTTCTGTAACATCCGGATTTTCCAGCATGAAATACGGCTGCAGCAGATCTTTTGGATATGGAGAAAGACAGGAAAGATCCAGTATGCTGTCAAAAGTGATCAGAGATGGATCAATCACAATCGCAGCAGTTTCCATCTCCATCTGCGAAAGATCAATATTTTTCATGTTTTCCTTCACAAAATCACACAGGTCAGGAAGGTGCTCTTTCCGGATGGATATCCCTACTGCTGCCTTATGTCCACCAAACGCTTCCTTCTTATCAAAACCAGACAGAAAGGAAAACAGATCAAACCCTTCCACGCTTCTGCCACTGCCTTTGAGCAGTTCACCGTTTTCACTTAACACAAGTACAGGTTTATGATAACTGCCCGCAATCCTTCCTGCCACAAGTCCACAGATTCCTTCCGCAAAAGACGGGTCATGCAGAACCGCAAAGCTTTCATCTTCCTTCAGCATTGCCTCCGCCTTTTCACTCATCTGAGCAGAGAGCTGTTTTCTGCGGTCATTGACCTGATTCAAAGATGTCACGTAGGTATCAATCAACTGGTGATTCTCACTCAGCAGAAAGGGAATCAGCGTATTGACATTGGTTCGATCTTCCATACGAGCGATGCTGTTGAGTTTCGGTACGATGGAAAAAGCAATATCCGTTTCACTGCATGGACCTGGTTTATACAGCAGCTTTGAAAGAGAATATGGAATTCCCCGACTGATGAGACCGATTCCCTTCCGTACGATATTTCTTGTCTGTCTGTATAATGGCATGACATCTCCGATCAGAGCAACTGCACACAAAGCAGTCAATGTATCATCCACCTGCCCCAGCAGATTCAATGCTATCTGATACGCAACTCCTGCTCCGGAAAGAAATGCATATTCTGCTTCCATATAGTCCGGATGTACGACAATATCCGCTTCGATTTCCGCATCGATCTGATGATGATCGGTGACAATGACATCCATGCCAAGCTGTCGCGCACATAACAGTGCTTCATGGGCCTTCACTCCATTATCCACCGTGATGATCAGGCTGTATCCCTTCTGATGGGCAAGACGGACAGTAGACTGGTTCAGGCCATACCCTTCCCTGAAACGGTCTGGAATATAATATCCATTATCAATTCCCAGACGATCCAGCGTCCGTTTCATGATCGCCGTGGAGCAGATGCCATCCGCATCATAGTCCCCACCGACAAATACCTTCTCTTTTCTGTTACGAGCAGTCATGATTCTCTGACATGCCCTGACAATGCAGTCTGCATGACTGACTGTAATGGTTGAATCCTGATTCAGGATTTCCTGAATGGTTTCATGTTCTAAACCCGAAGAAGCAAGAATGGAACCGGTAAGAGGCCCGACATGATACTTTTCCATCATTGCGGATGGATCCACCTGTATCCTTTTCCACTTCATTCCTGACACTCCATCGCAAGGCGTGTGAATACTTCTCCTCTTTCCTCAAAATTTTTGAAATGATCATAGGAGGAGGCTGCTGGAGAAAGCAGAACGGTATGGTGTTTCCGACAGATCTGCTGTGCTCTTGTAACGGCCTGTTTCAGATCATCCACAATTTCCATGCCATCTCTGTAAAGACCTTTTGCCTGCATTTCCTGTGCGATTCTTCTGCCTGTTGCATACATGAGAAGAACATGTACACGGCTTTGAGAAAGGTAGTTTTCAAGATCAGTATAATCAATGCCACGGTCCTTTCCACCAACCAGTACAACATCTACATTTTCGATCGACTCCAGTGCCTGAGTACATGCCTGGCCGATGGTGGAGATGGAATCATTGACAAAGCGGATTCCGCTGCTGTTTTCTCCAAGATCCTGCAGACGATGTGCAAGCGGATGGAATTTCCGGATGGCATCTTTCATCTGTTCTTCCTCAATACCATAGATTTCTGCAATGGTGCATGCCACAGCCAGATTCAGATAGTTGTGCTCCCCGATCAGCGCACATTCAGAAGCATCGATCTTCCGATCCGGAAGAATCAGTGTCCTGCCATCTGCCTGAATATCCTTCCCGATCAGAAGAAGGCGTGAACTGACTTTATCGGTATACTGTGTCAGGGATGCATGCATGATCGCTATATCATCTTCTCCCTGATGGGCAATGTTATTGAATTTGGCATCTCCATATGCCTGGAAACTGCCATAGTGATCCAGATGTTCTTCAAACAGATTCAGATACACGCCGATATGTGGAGAATACGGGCAGTACTCCAGCTGATGACAGGAGATTTCAAAAGCTGCCAGTGCACCTTCCTCCATCTCATCAATTCCATCAAAACAGGCAATACCGATATTTCCGACAAGCACTGTCCGGTATTTTTCCTTCAGAAGTGCAGCCACTACAGATGTTGTAGTAGACTTTCCCTTTGTTCCGGTAATACCGATGGTACGCTGCCTGTAATGCTTTAAAAACAGCTGTGCCTGAGATGATATATTGGACAAATCCGTACCTGGCTTCAGGACAATCCCAGGTGCCTTCATAACAAGATCATATGCGGACAGATCCAGATCCTGATCTGAAATACAGATGGTATGCACAGTTTCCTTTTCCGCAGTTTCTTTTCCCTTTCCTCCATCTGCGATGGTGATGATCTGATCCGGACAGAGTCGGCGGATCAGGCGGTATGTCGATCTGCCTTCAATTCCATATCCATAGATCAGTATGTTTTTTCCTTCAAATTCTTCTTTCCATGACTGTAATGACATAGGATTACCTCAGTCTGTTCTTCAGGATTTCCTGATATGTTTCCGGAAGCAGGTTTTCCCCGTTCCATGCCTGCATGTCAACAGTTCTGTCCCTGTATGCTTCATAATATGCGGATTCTGTGTATCTGCGATACAGATACGGAACCGGTCTGCCGTCTTTGATCATTCTGGATACCGCCATGCATACGGCTGTGTTGACTTCATCTCTTGTACCGACACATTCAAACGGTTTATCATCCACGATACCGGTCAGCTGTTCAAACAGATCCAGCAATGTTTCATCGTTCAGCATATCCACCCCGAAGATCGGAATGATTTCATCCTGTGGAAGATATGCGGAAAGCATGATACATACAAACAGGCATTTGGCACAATGACCACACCATACACCTTTTTTCGAACCGACATTACAGGAACGGAATACTGGATGATAGTCTTTCATTCTGGAAAACAGACCGGTAATCTGCAGTTCGCTGATCGGTCTCAACAAGGAAAAGTACATGATATCATCCCTGAGATATGCATGAGAGTATGTATGAAAGTCCTGTTCGAATTCAAATGTCTTGGAATACTGGTGGTTTACCGTTGAGCCCTTGATGGTGGATTCATTGGCACTGGATTCATTTGACAGGGTAATATATTTTCTGCCATGGACAAAAGCAGTCAGATATGTTGCAAAAGCAACCATTGCACTGAATGGTGTATGTCCATTCAGATATCCCTGTCTATTGAGTTCGAGCATTGATGGATCCAGAGTACGCTGCGCAATCAGCAGATCTTTTCCTTCTTCATATCCAGCCGCATGTGCGGAATTGACCGCACTGATGACCGGATTGATGATGAAAGCAAGATTGTCTTTTTTATATGGTGAAAGCACATCCAGTGTGACAAAGGAATCCTTGCCTCCACCTACTGGAATCAGATTGCCTTTTACTTCCGGGAACCAGTCTGTACCTGTCTGAGGTCTGCCTTCACTGATGATTTCCATAAACCCTTGTGGATCCAGTGGAATATGATTGATATGGAAGTATTCTCCGAGTCCATGGAAGTACAGTTTCTTCCACCATGCCTTCTGCGTTTCATCCAGATGTCCACAGGCGATATGCACCCGTGGTGCACCTGTAATTTTCCAATAGGAAATCAGCTCCACCATGCCAAGTGAAAAAACTGCCTCATGGAAAATCCTTGCCTGCATATACGGTGAATGATTGTGTGGTTTCGGCAGTGTAAAAGTAGGATGAAAGGACTGCAGACCAACGATCTCAAATGCATATGTAATTGTAAAGGAGGTATCCGTTTCATCAATCTCCCATCCATGATAGATAAAATCCGTATACTGTTTCCGCAGTGTTATATAGTCTTTCATAAGTACTCCTTCTGAAAAAGATCAATCACTTCACCAAGATGATTCACTTCATGATTCATACAGGAAATCATCTCATCATCCTTGGGAATGGTATCTTCCACAAATACGGAAGTCATGCCTGCAGCAAAAGCTGCCACAATCCCCTGTCTGGAATCTTCCAGAACCAGACATTCCTGCGGCTGTACGCCAAGAGTCTTTGCACCAGCAAGAAAAATATCCGGTGCCGGTTTACCACGTCTTACCATGTTTCCTCCGATAATCGCATCAAACGGCAGTGAAACAGATACAGTGGATAACAGTGTCTGAACATAGTCGTAATTGGAAGAGGAACATACCGCAATCCTGATACCATGTTCATGCAGCCACAGTACAAGTTCCACCATACCCTTTTTATTCAGTGCATCCTTTTCAAAGGATGCCCAATAGGAAAGATCAAATCTCTTTGCACGCATTGCCATGGCAATGTCTTTCAGATGTGGTGTTTCTTTTTCATATGGTGTCATGTCGACACCTCGTGCTCCGGTGATTGCCTTGAAGAAATCATCCGACAGCGTTTCATGATATTTACACGCTTCCTGTCTCCACAGATCCTGAGACACCTGTTCGGTATTGAACATCAGTCCATCACAATCAAAAAGTACAGCTTTGATTTTCATGTATTACCTCCAAAAACAACAGCAGTTGTCCTGCTGTTGTTTATTATACCCGAATTATGCGTTAATTCCTTTGATAGTATACTCATCAAGGATTTCTTTTTTTTCTGTCTTTGTCTTCTTCTGTTTTGGTGAAGTGGATTTACCCTTCTTGCGCAGTGTTCTCCAGACTGTCGGAGCGACAAAAATCGAGGAGAATGTACCTGCAATCAGACCGACAAACATCGCAATATTGAATGTGAAGATGGAACGGGAACCGATCAGAAGCAGTAAGATGACAGGAAGAAGTGTTGTCAGGGATCCGTTGATCATCATATTGAATGTCTGATCAACAGATGTGTTGACAACAGCATCGTATTCTTCAGCACGCATTGTGGATGCATTTCTTCCTTCCATGTTTTCTCTGATACGGTCAAAGACGATAATGGAGTTATTGATGGAATAACCGATGATCGTCAGAAGTACGGATACAAGATCCGTATTGACTTCCATTCTGAAAATCGCAAAGAAGGAAAGAACAATCAGTACGTCATGAATCAGAGCTGACAGACATCCGATCGCATAGTCAAATTCATAACGGATTGTAATATATGCCAGCATCGCAATCCATGCCACAAGTGTCAGGATAACTGCATTTCTGACAAGGTCACGTCCAACCACAGGAGTAACTACGTTATCACCTGGTTCAATGCCGAAAGTTTTTTCTAGGTCAGCCTTCAACTGCGTCAGTTCAGATGTTTCAATAGAATCCTTTGTGATGGCATATACTGTGTTATCCCCTGCTGACTGATAGGAGAAATCATCATAACCGAGCTTTTCCATTTCAGCCTGGACCTGATCTGTTGTCAGTGCAGTTTCAGAAACAACTGTCAGTTTTGTACCGGAGGAGAAATCAATACCCAGATTGACAGGACCGTTACCGGAAACAGTCTGGAAGATGCCCATACCTGCAGCCGCCGCAATAATAATGACTGCCACAGTAATGATCTTCTTTGAAATACCTGTGTAATTGAGATTGCGTGTTCCTGTATAGAACTGGTTTTCGCCCTTGGAAAGATCAGGCATCTGAGATTTTCTGACGCCGAACCATTCCGGATGTGTATCACAGATGTGCGAAGCAGAAAGTCTGTTCATCAGGAAACGGGAGAGACATACATTGATGACCATTGTCATCGCAACAGTGACAATCAGCATTGTCGCAAATCCCTTGACGGAACCTGTACCCCAGATATACATGATCAGCGCTGTGATCAATGTTGTAAACTGAGAGTCAAAGATTGCAGAGAAGGAAACTGTCTGTCCCTGGCTGATAGCATTTGGTACGGAATGACCTTTGTACAGTTCCTGTCTGATTCTTTCAAAGTAAATGATATTGACGTCAACTGTCATACCTACGCCAAGCACAAGTGCGCCGATTCCGGACAGTGTGAATACTGCACCGATCGCAGAATACAGTCCGAAAACAGCCCACAGATATGCCACAAGCATGATTGCTGCAAGCATACCTGGAACACGATAACGGATGATCAGGAACAGTGCAATCAGAGCCACACCGATCATACCTGCCATGGCAGTCTTTTCCAGGGCATCTGAACCGAATTCAGCAGATACGACATTGGAAGAGATTTCTGTCATTTTAACAGGAAGAGAACCGGAGTTGATGAGATTGGCAAGTGTTCTTGCTTCATCTTCAGTGAATCTGCCGGAGATCTGGCAGTCACCTGTAATTTGAGAAGATACCGTCGCTGCAGAAATATAGGCAGGTTCTTCCCCCTGATTTGCCTTGGCTGCTTCCGCTTTATAGCTTTCACCTTCTGTATAGTCCAGCCAGATGATCATGATGTTTTCGCCACTGGATTTTCCGGAAATTTCCTTTGTGATCTCTCCGAATTTTTCAGAATCCTTGATTTTGAGAGAAACAACCGGCTGACCGTTTTCATCATAGGCAAGAGTTGCGCCACCTTCACTGAGAATCGATGAATCAGCAAGTTCATTATCATCGACATCACGGAATGTCAGATTCGCTGTTGTACCAATCATTTCTCTGGCAGTATCCTGATCGGCTACGCCTGCCAGCTGTACACGTACTCTGTTATCCCCTTCCACAGAAATGGACGGTTCGCTGACACCAAGAACATTGATACGCTTGGATATGGAATTGATGACAGCATTCATGTCCATTGATGCACCTTCATTGAGCGGTTCTACTTCATACAGAATTTCAAAACCGCCGCGCAGGTCCAGACCGAGATTCAGATTGTCTTTGATTGTCGAAAAGGTAGTCGCTGTGACAATACCGATGACGACAATGACCAGACCGATCAATCCCAAAGGACCCTTTCTGATCTTTGTTTTTTTATCCATGTTAATTCCTCCTGATCAAGTCCGCATAATCACTGAGCGTTTCATGACGGCTGTTGATGACACTTTTTGTCGCCATAAAACGGACGATATCATTGGCTGTGACGGATAATACTGCGTCGACTGCCTGATTCAGTTGAGATGGAACTTCTCTTTTCCATAGATACTGTCGGAGATAATCCTCCAGATTTTCATACTGCAGGGAAGGTAACTGATCGCATCTGAGTTCTGTCAGCTTAAGAACCATGACAAGCTGAATCATTGTGTTTTCCGTATCAAATACTGTTTCAGTCATTCTTCCTCCTGACAAAGAATGATTATAACAAATTATTCATATGTTTTATCCATGAATTCCAAAGAATTATGTGATCGTACCTGTTTTGTGAAAACAGAAGTATTATTTTTCCATATATTTCAATATACGATAAAAAAAGCCACCATGTGGTGACTTTATCCTAATGCAACAAAGAAACCGATCGTTGCAAATACAGCTTCAACAATCCAGAACATTTTGACGATATTGACTTCCATCATTCCTTTGATCCGGAATGCATAATGAATCGGTGTATAGACAAATACGCGTTTATGGAATGTGCGTACCGAAATCTGCTGAATCAATACACAGACCGTTTCAATAACAGGGATACCTGCGATCAGGATCAGAGCAATCTCCTCTTTGAGAACCATGGCAAGAGCCGCAAGAATTCCACCCAGTGCCAGCGAACCGGTATCTCCCATGAATACACGCGCAGGTTTCTTATTGAAATGCAGATATCCCAGCAATGCTCCAATCAGACACAGGATCAGCAGAACCAGATTGAATTCCTGACGCATCCAGGCAAGCAATGCAAATGGAACCAGGGCAATCAATGTCACCCCTGCCGCCAGACCATCCATACCATCGGTCAGATTGACCGCATTGGAAGAACCGGAGAACATGAATAACGCAAGAACGGCATAACCCCATCCAAGATTCAACGAAATATCCGTAAAAGGAATCGTTACCGTAAGATCACTTTTTTGATACAGCAGGAATACCAGCACAGCAAGCACCACCTGCATTCCAAACTTCTGACCAGGTTTCAGACCGTCATTGTTTTTTCTGACAGCAATCAGCCAGTCATCAACAAAACCGATCAGACCATAGCCGACAAATGCAACAATGGTGATCAGATACTTTTCATCCATCAGGACATTAACCCCTGAAAGCAATGAAGCAAGAAGCGATACAACCACCGGTACGACGATAAAGAGAATTCCACCCATGATCGGTGTACCGGCTTTTTTCTGATCATCCGCCAGGGCATATTCACTGACTGTCTGTTTCAGTGACAGTTTTTTCAGATATTCAATCAGTTCCGGCATAGCCATCAGCACAAGGCCAAGGCTCATCAGAAAACAGCCGGAAAGAGTCAGTATATTACTCATCATAATTCCACCTCGCATTCTAATTATATGGCTGTCAGTTTCCGAAGACAACCTGGATCACTGTTCCCTTTGTTACAACAGTACCGGCGGGAACAGACTGTGATGTTACCACACCTTCCCCACTCAGTTCAAATCCAAAGCCCGTGATCGACCACAATGCCGCAACATCCTTACGTGTCCATCCAGTCAGATCCGGCATTTCAAATGAACTTGTATCGGTCAGAAGGAAGACCCGATCTCCTGTCGTCAGCGTATCAGAAGTCTTCGGATATTGATCAATCACATTTCTGCCACCACCCAGAACTGTCAGCTGCGTGTTGGAACCATCCAGCTGTTTTACAGAATAATCAACCGTATGATTCAATAATGACGGCATCTGTGTTTCAACAAGCTCCACATCTTTATTTTGATCTGTTGTGACAGCCGTAACACTGGAACTATCACCACTGAATCCATATACCTGTGCAATTTTACGCAGAAGTGATTTCTGCGGTTCCGTATAGGTAACCATCTGGACGGTATAGGCTGCATCAAAAGCATAATAGACAAGTACCTTTGGATCATCTGCAGGCATGGCAAGCATGACGGATGCAATGTTTCTTCCTGCTTCGTATTTACCGTCATTTCCTGCAACTTCAGCCGTACCGGTCTTTCCCATCAACTCACATTCCGGTATTTTATAGAATCGGGCTGGACCATCAGACCTGTTGACAACATCATACAGAATGGATTGAATCTGCTGTGCGGTTTCTTCCGTAATCGGATTTCCGGTTACATCCGTTTCCGCCTGGTAGATGACATTGGAACTGTCATATGGATCACGGATGGATTCCACAAAATACGGTTTTACCATTGTACCGTCAGAAAAGATTGCAGAATATGCCTGAAACATCTGCAGCATCGTAACCGTACTACCCTGTCCATAGGATAAGGAAAGCTTATCCGCAGGCCATGTGAACTGTTTGATTCCGGCACTTTCCGGAAGTCCATCGGTATCTACCTTCTGAAAGAATCCGAAATCCTGCAGATACTGTTCATACACAGCAGGTGTGATATATTCCGTTTCAATCGTAGCAGCAACGGTATTCAGGGAGTAGACAAGACCATCATCCAAAGTAACAGTCCCCCACTTTTTCTGGCTGGCATTGTAAATACATGCACCCATCGAATTTTCCTTGCTTGTCTTGGATGGATTATTATCCGCATCCGATGTCCAGCAGAATTCATTACCATCCGCAAGTGCGCTGCCATCATATTTCCCTTCATTGATTGCTGCAGCCCAGTCAAAGGTCTTCATTGTAGATCCCGGTTCAAAAGCCGACTGGGAACCGATGTTGTTGTAGTTTGTGATGTTTTCCAGACTGTTTGGATCAAAAGAAGGCGACTGTCCCCAGGCAATGACCTTCCCGGTATCGATTTCCATGACACCACCCCATACAGACGTGGCATTGAATTTCTGTTCTGTTTCCTTGAATGCTGTTTCCAGAGCCTGCTGAATACCGGCATCCAGGGTCAGATACACATCATTACCATTGATCGCAGACACGGTTTCTTCTTTCATGCCAGGAAGAACATAGCCGTTTTTATCCACCTGATAGACACGTTTTCCATCCTGTCCGGCAAGATAACTGTCCAGATACAGTTCCAGCCCCATCTGGCCGACCGTCGATCCGTTTTCATCCGCAATGGCATAACCAATCAGATTGGAAGCAAATGTATGGTTCGGATACAGACGTTGAATGGAATCTGTAAACTCAATACCAGGCAGCTCAAGTGCCTCGATTTCATCTTTTGTATTTTTGGAAAGGTTTCTTCCGGCACTGCCAAGCTCTGTCTGATATATATCCTGACTCAATAACGCCAGTACCTTGTCATAATCGATGAGAAGTATTTTTGATAAGGCAGAAGCTGTTGCCTCCTTGTCCTTGACATAGGTGATTTCACCATCAATCGACGGTCTGTTTTCATCCAGAATGCAGACAATGTTATATGTTTTGGCATCCTGGGCAATGACATTTCCGTTTCTGTCATACAGATTACCACGCATTGCCTTTGTATATTCAACCACAGTATTGGAGCTGTCCACATAAGGGCTCAGATCTGTCTGGGAGTTAGGATGTACTTTTCCGATTGCAACGCAAAAAACATCGGCAACCAACAGCATGATTGTCACCAATGTTATGATCATGATTCGAGATACTGTTTTTGTTCTTCTTTTTTTTCTTTTATTCTTCATGTATCACTCTTTCCCGGTTGTATCGGTGATCGTGATAATGGAATCCTGGTTCCGTTTCATACCGTTGCTTGCAGCAATTCCTTCTACACGCTCACTGGAACTGAGTGTTTCAATATCAACCTGCAATGCATCATTCTGTGCCTGCATCGTCACAATATCCGCATTGATGGACTGAGTCCGTGTGGAAAGTGAGTTATTGTAGCTGCGCAGAAAAATCGCACTGAACAGATACAGTATACCCGAAAAAAGAAATAATGCTGAGCTTAATTTCAACAGGTTGATTCTTCTGTTTGTTTTTCTGTTTCTGTCAGTGTTTCTGTTCATACAGTTTAATCCTTTATTCTCATAATGCCCCTCAGCTTGGCAGAATGTGATCTGTGGTTTTCATCCAGTTCTTCTTCTGCAGCCAGTATGGGCTTTCTGTTAATCAATTGGAAGGAGGCCTGCTCCATCTGTTCAGCTTTTACGGGTAGTTTCGGCTCAACAAACGGAGCAGAGGAATAATCTTTAAATGTGTTTTTGACAATCCGATCTTCCAGGGAGTGGAATGTGATGACAGCGCATCTGCCGCCTTCTCTCAGCAGATCGAGGGCATCTTCCAGTCCTTTTCTGAGCGCACCAAGTTCATCATTGACTTCGATCCGCAATGCCTGGAACGTCTGCTTTGCCGGATGTCCTTTTTTCCGCAGTTCCTTATCTGGAAGTGCGCCTTTGATGACATCTACAAGCTGGAATGTCGTGTCGATCGGTGCTTCTGCACGTTTTCTGATAATAGCGGATGCAATGGAGGAAGCATAGCGTTCTTCTCCATATTCCTTCAGAATACGGATCAGCTCTCCTTTGTCACAGGTATTAACAACCATCCACGCATCTTTTTCCTGACTGCGGTCCATCCGCATATCAAGTCTTGCATCAAAACGATAGGAAAATCCACGGGTTGGATCATCGAACTGTGGTGAAGATACACCAAGGTCCATCATGATGCCATCCACTCTGTCAATCCCTCTTTCGTGCAGCAGCTGTTTCATGGAACGGAAATCACCGTGAATCATTGTAATGTGATCCAGATTCTCTTTCAGGTTCTCACGGGACTCCCGTAATGCCTGTTCATCTTTATCAAACGCATAAAGATGACCGTTCTTCAGTTTTGAGATCAGATAACCGGCATGTCCACCCCTTCCCAGGGTTCCATCGACATAAATGCCATCCGGTTTTACATTGAGCATATCCACTGTTTCATGCAATAGCACCGATACATGTTTCATGACAGCATCTCCGTCAGGCTTTCTGCCAGTTCTTCAAAATTTCCATCTGTTTCTTCTTCAAAAGCATCATATGCTTCCGCCGGCCAGATCTCAAAATGGTCGGAAACACCGACGATGACACATGCTTTGTCAATGCCGATGTCTTTGATCAGAAACTGTGGTAACAGGATTCTTCCCTGCTGGTCAATCGGACATGTATCCGCTTTACCGGTAATACGGCGGACGTAAGCACGTGCCGCCTTGTTTGTTTTCGGGAGCCTGTTCAGTTTATCAACCATTTCGTTCCATTCTGTTTCTGCATATGCTGCCAGGCAGCCATCCATCCACTCGGTTACGTAAACAGTTGTAGAAAGCTGATCACGGAATTTGGAAGGCACGATCAGTCTGTTTTTTGAATCCAGATTATGTCTGTATTCGCCCATGAACATAACCATGCGACACTTCCTCCCACTTCGTTACACTTTCTACCACAATTCTACCAATATCCGATGTTTCACGCAAGAAAAAAGACAAAAAAAAGACATATTCCCAAGAATATGTCCTTCAAATCCAATTTTTCTGATTACTCAGATACTGCAGGAGCAGCACTCTTTGCAGCACTGCCTACATTACCGCAGTTAGGGCAAGCATGATGAGGAAGCTTCATCTCGCCACATACTGGACACTTTACCAGTGTCGGAGCAGTGAGCTTGTAATGAGTTCTTCTCTTGTCTCTTCTTGTCTTGGATGTTCTTCTCTGCTGTACAGCCATTATCTAGCACCTCCTACTATTCATCTTTGAATTCCATGAGTTTTGCCAGACGCGGATCAATCTGTTCCGATCTGCTCTTCTCATATTCAGCTTCCGTGTATACCTTCCAGCCATCACCTTCCGGCAGATCATCTTCAGCTGCATCCGTCACCTCTAACGGTACTTCTAGCAGGATATCCTCTATCACTGCAGGAAGAAGGTCGATGACTTCATCCGTAACGATACGCGCCCCGTCTTCGTCCGTATCACCGAATACAAAGACTTCATCGCTGTCTGTCTCAAATGAAACCTCGATCTCTTCATCCGTAATGCTGTCAGGAACGATCATAGTACCCGTAACGTTCAGCTGACAATAGAAGCGATCGTTTTCATCATCGAGATAGCCACTGCCCCAGATCTGTACGTCTTTTACACCGTGAATGAGCACCATTCCGGCAAATACATCGTCACTGATTTCGACATCTTCTTCAAAGTCGATGTGTCCTGAACCTTTTAACAGTTCTGTTCTCGTCCATCTCATGGCAGTCCTCTTGCTCGTTAACGCTAATAAATTATACCAAGAAGTTTATCAAAGTCAACGAAAAGCCGATGATATGCGTAATTCTTTTCATCGGCGTTTCTGATCCGTTTCAGATATGAGCATCGATCCAGTCTGTGATGTCCTGCCATACTGTCATTTTTTCTGTCTCATTCAGGATTTCATGACGCATATGCGGATACGCATGTGCTTCCACGTTCATATAGCCGGCACGCACCAGTGTATTGAGCGAATCGGATACACCTTTCACACCACCTGTACACGGATCATCTTCTCCTGTCAGGATGACAATCGGCAGATCCGGTTTACTCACACGATAGGCAGCTGAATCATGCATCCGGATGACCAGTTCAAACAGATCTCCATATCCCTGGACTGTAAACGGTACCCCGCATTTTTCATCGGCAAGGTATGCATCTACATTATCTGTATCATAACTGAGCCAGTCTGCTTCCGTTCTCGGGTTTTCTACAGATTTGTTGAAGGAACCGGTTGACATGTCATCCAGCAGCTTTGAGTGTCCCTTTTTCCCTTTCTGCAGAGCTATCACTTTCACCAGGGCTTTTCCTGCTGCAGCACCCGGTTGATAACAAGGTGCACCAGAGAGAATCATTCCATCAATCAGGTCACTGTATTTCTGCAGGAAGTTGCGCGCAATCATCGATCCCATGGAATGCCCAAGACAGAACAGCGGAACATCCGGAAAAGCTTTCTTTGTTTCAGTTGCGGCATCTACTGCCGAATGAATCAGATTCCGGTAACCATCCTTTTCCCCAAACCATCCCATATCTTCTTTCGGAATATCTCCATGACCTGGCAGATCATAGATCAGCACACCGATATCATGATCGCAAAGATACTGTGCAAATGGAACATATCGTTCCTTATGCTCTTCCATGCCATGAATGATGAATACGGAGGCCTTTGGATGTTGTGGTCTGTAAATTCGATAAGCGGTTTTCATAAATAATTATCCTCCTTCTGTCACTTATATTGTATCATTGTTTCTGCCGTTAACCGGCAGATTGAATTGAATAATATGACAGATATGAATAGAAAAACGTGTGGAATCATATGCGAATACAATCCGTTTCATAACGGGCATCAGTATCAGATCAGCCAGGCAAGGTTTCAATCACAGGCAGACGTCATGATCGGAGTCATGTCCGGTACTTTTGTGCAGCGTGGTGAACCTGCCATCACCGACAAATGGAAAAGAGCAGAAGCTGCCATCAAAGGTGGCCTTGACATCGTCTTTGAACTGCCTTTACCTTATGTGATTCAATCCGCATCCGCCTTTGCCCATGGTGGTGTACAGGCATTGAAGCTGGCCGGATGTGACTTCATCAGTTTCGGCAGTGAATGCGGCAATCTTGAAAATCTGATGGAGATAGCCGAAACATCCATCAATCCGGATCATTTAAAGGAGATGATGAAGGATGGGCTGTCCTATCCGAAAGCATACTCTCTTCTGACTTCCAGCATGGCACCAAATGATATTCTTGCGGTATCCTACCTGAAGGAAATCGAAGGTACACACATAAAGCCGGTCATGATTGAAAGAATCGGCAGTTATCATGATGAAACCATTCATGAGCTTGCCAGTGCCACCGCCATCCGCAGAGCACTTGTCAATCATGAAAGTCTGCAGAATACAACACCGATGGAATCACAGCTGAAAAAGTGGCATGTCACAATGGATCAGTACTATCCTTACATCCGTACCTCTCTTCTGATGACACCCCCTTCTGTGCTGTCTTCGTATTTCATGTTTTCAGAAGGGATTGAGAATCATCTGATCCATGCTGCACAGAACTGTTCATCGTGGAATACATTCCTTTTGCAGGCAACAACATACCGTTATACAGCTTCCAGAATCAGAAGATGTCTTGTCGCGATGATGCTGCAGATCACGAAACAGCAGATTGCTTCCCTTCCCGAAATGAACACATTGCGTGTACTTGCCTTTAATGATAACGGAAGACAATGGATGCATGATCATAAGGAAGATGTACCGATTGCTTCCAGATTTGCTGCAGTTCCAAAGCCGTGGCGTGATATTGAGATGAAGGCAGCATATCTGTATGCTTCTGTATTACCGGAAGAAATCAGAAATCAGCTCATCAGAGATGAAATCACAGGAGCAGCATATATCCGCTAACAGGATCCGATGATCCTGTTTTTGCTTGCATTATTATTCTACATGTGTAGAATATAGTTGTACTACAGATGTAGAGGAGTGCTTATGAATCATCTTGCAAAACTTCCGGATGGAGAACTGCAGATCATGCAGGCTCTATGGAAATGCAGTATACCTGCAGAAAAAGAAAATATCATCGCTCAGCTGGGCCGGAAACAACCGATCGCTTTAACGACCCTGCTGACCGTACTTTCAAGACTGTCCGATAAAGGATATGTCAGGATTGAAAAACATGGGCGCAGAAGCTGTTATATCCCATGCATCACACAGCAGGAATATGCATCCATGCAGAGCAAATCCCTGTTTCAGCAGTTATGTGAAGGCAGAATATCACTGTTTGCCAACGCTTTATGCGACAGCGGCATATCTTATGAGGACTTGCAGGAGCTTGCTGAAATGATCCATAACAGAAAGCAAAGTGATCATCATGAATGAATTCATCCTGTTACTGATCCTTGCTTATTCATTTCTGTTCACATGGTCCATCTATCATGCTGAAAAAATCACAGACAACCATCAGCGTGGCTTAATATACGATTCCAGCATTCTGTCATACAGTCTGCCGTTCTGTATTCTGATATTTGCTGTAGGTGCCATCCTCTTTTATCCGAAGCTGTCAGCAGATCTACTGATCCAGATATGTACGAACATCTTCATTTCCATCATATTCTATTACATGGTGTTTTTGATACTGTTACCGATGATACGAAAAAAACTGACAGTAACTTCCATCGTGAGTCTATGGGCAATGCCGAATCTGCTGTATCTGACGTTCCATTTCTGTAAGTATATCGAACCTGCCATCATCATCGAAACACCTGGAAAGCTGATGTATATCCTGTATGGTATATGGCTGATCGGGTTTCTCTGTGTCATGGGGTGGGCCATCATCGATCATCTTCGTTATCGATCTGTAATCCTGAAAGATGCTTACCCGTTACAGGATGAAATGATTCTTTCCACCATACAGGAAATCAGACAACAGCTGGATCTGAAAATAAAACTGCCTCAAGCAGTCATATCTCCTTCTGTTTCAACCCCATGTTCCATCGGGCTGTTACCATGGAAAACAGTTCTTGTATTACCACAGAAACAGTACTCACAACAGCAGATCAGACTGATTCTGATGCATGAACTGATCCATCTTTCCCGTCGTGATCAGTATGTCAGATTTTCCCTTGTATTCATGTGTGCAATCTGCTGGTTTAACCCATTTATGTGGAAGGCAATGAAGAAAAGTGCAGAAGATCTGGAAAGAAGCTGTGATGAACAGGTTCTTACAGGAATGAGTGAACAGGATCGAACAGTCTATGCCGATCTGATTCTGCACACTGCATGTGACAGTCATGGATTTACGACATGTCTTTCCAGCTCAGCTGAAAGCCTGAAGTACAGACTGAAGTCCATGATTGATCCACCTGCGACTCACAGTGGTGCATTGCTTTGTGGTATTGTATTCTTCTCTCTGATGCTGTTAAGCAGTATTGTTAACATCACCTATGATCCGAAACCTTTTTCTCAAGTGCTGTTACAGGACAACTTTGATCAGCAGATACAGGTGACACACTGCTTTGACATCAATACAAACCACACATTGACTGTAAAGGATCCGGATGGAATGGCTGAATACCTGCAGTCCATGGTACTGTCCAAAACCGCAAGAGAACCGCAGTACGATTTCAAACATCATTTTGTTATTGAACTGTATACGGATCAAGCGGATTACTGGATTAACCTTGAAGATGATACCATCCGTTATTATGACAACACACTGAATCTTTCCATGCAGTACCATGTCAATGGTGGAATTGACTGGGACTATCTGATGTCGATTACGAAAACAGCCGAATAACAAAAACTGACCGCATGATGGTCAGTTTTGATTTTCACAGAAGCTGCTTGTACTGTTCTTCTTTGAAGCCGAAGAAGACATAGTTGTCGTCAATCGCAATCGGGCGCTTGACAAGCATGCCATCTGTAGAAAGAAGATGCAGTGCTTCCTCTTCACTCATGGATGGAATTTTCTCCTTCAGATTCATTTCCTTATACAGTCTTCCACTGGTATTGAACAGTTTACGGATCGGAAGACCACTTCTTTCATACCATTCCTTCAATTCTTCATAAGAAGGATTGTCTTTGGAAATATCCCTGTAGTCATAGGATTTTCCTTTTTCCTTTAACCATGCCTCTGCCTTTTTACAGGTGCCACACTTTGGATAACAGATCAGTTTCATATTATTCTCCCGCAAAATCAAAGATATTCAGACCGGTATGACCGATGTCATCCATCTTTCTGCCAACATTTCCATCCAGAACCGTTACAAACAGTTCACATGTACCGGAAATGATACAGGTATTCAGATGACCACCATATGCTTTCTGCGATTCATCCGCAATCGTAATATGGACGTGCAGATATGGCTTGCCATCCTTACATGTGATATTACCAGTCAGATTTGTAATCTCAAATGCACCAGTCAGATCTTTTACATGATATTTCTGCTGTGCAACATCATAACACCCCATTGTCAGACGATCTGCAGCTCCAAGCCCATACAGATGTGCCAGTCGGATCTCTTCCTTTACCGCCAGTTCAGCAAGTCTCTCCATGACTTCTTCTCCCCTGTCCATACGTACTACGTATGTATTACCGCATCTGATATATTCCATGATTGATTCCTCCGATGTGATCTATTTTATCATGAACATATCCTGGTTGTCTGTTTATCCGCTTCTGATCTGAGCAATCCATTCAGGAATGATCATTTTCTGTTGTACAATGGTAACAGAATTCAGGAGTATTTTTATGAACACAACAATGAGACAGGATGCACAGATGATCATTGATCACGCCATTGCATCTGCATTACCGGATCAGGCAGTCACAAAAGCACTTCACTCCCTTCCACCAATAACAGGTAATATCATAATTGTTGCCCTTGGAAAAGCCGCATGGCAGATGAGCAAAGCTGCCTCTGACGCATTAAAAGACAGACAGTATCATGGGATATGTATAACCAAGTATGGTCACATTCAGGGAGAAATCAAAGGCTTTGATCTATTTGAAGCAGGTCATCCACTGGTCGATGAAAACAGTATTACCGCAACAAAACAGGCAGAGCTGCTTGTTTCAGATCTGAAAGAAAAAGATCTTGTCATCGTATTGATATCAGGTGGAGGCAGTGCACTGTTTGAAGATCCACTGATTCCTTTACCTGATCTGCAGGATATCAACAGACAGCTGCTGGCATGTGGAGCAGATATTACGGAAATCAACACCATCCGAAAACGACTGTCAGCTGTCAAAGGAGGACGTTTTGCAAAACAGTGTGCGCCTGCACATGTATTTGCGGTCATCCTGAGTGATATTCTGAATGATCCTCTGGATATGATCGCAAGTGGCCCTTGTTATCCGGATTCTTCCACCTGCCTTGACGCACTGGCAGTTGTAGAAAAATACCATCTGCAGATCAGTGATACCATCATGGATCTTCTGCACAAAGAAACGCCGAAACAGTGCAGTAATGTGGAAACTCATGTATCCGGCAGTGTCAGACAGCTGTGTTCCAGTGCTGTTGAAACTGCACAATCTCTTGGTTATCAGACAATGTACCTGACTTCATCTCTTTCCATTGAAGCAAGACATGCGGGCAGTTTTCTTGCCAGTATTGCCAGTGATCATCAGAATGAAAATCTGGCTGTAATCTGTGGTGGAGAAACAGTGGTGCATCTGAAAGGGAATGGAAAAGGTGGCAGAAATCAGGAGCTTGCCTTAAGTGGTGCAGCCGGTATTGCAGGCTGTACCAGTACCTGTATTTTTTCCATCGGATCTGATGGGACGGATGGTCCAACCGACGCGGCTGGTGGCTATGTAGATCAGGACACAGCCTCCATTTTACAAAAAAAAGGCATCCGCATTTCCGAAATACTCGAAAACAACGATGCCTATACTGCCTTATCTCAATGTGATGGATTGATCATCACAGGCCCAACAGGAACAAATGTCAATGATCTTTCTGTTGTTCTGATTCGAAAGGATACGGTCTGAAATCACATTCTTTCAGCTGGTAGTCAACACTGGAGCGATATGCCCCAATCTGATCCTGCCAGCTGTTTTCATTGATTCTGATCAGCTGGAAACCAAGTGATTCATAAACGTGACGTGCTCTTGCATTATTGACATCAGTATCCAGCACTATCAGTTCAAAGCCATTTTGAAACAGCCAGTCAATCAGAATGGTCAGAACTTTTCTGCCAATGCCATGATTCTGATAATCTGTTTCACAGATCTTGATTCCGATTTCAGCTGTATGGTTATCACAGTCACGGTAACAGCACTCCCCGATCGGTTTACCATCGTATTCGATCATACATCTACCTTCCCACATGCCTGCAATCACCTTTTCTTCGGTTGTATGCAGACCATATGGAAAGCCGGCATGTGCCATCACAGCTCCATCATTCCACCATGCTGCAAGTTGTGGTGCATCAAAACAATCAGCAGTCCTTATGACAATTTCATCTTTCTGAATTCTCGCCATTTAACCTCCTGAAAAAAATGGAAGATACACTCTTCCATTTTCATGTACGGTTTATTCTCCTTCGATGACAACGTTTGTGTAAACCTTGTTGACATCGTCACAGTCATCGAGCATATCCATCAGCTTATGGTATGCATCGATATCTTCCTGCTCTGTCAGTGTGACATATTCATCCGGAAGCAGTGTAGCTTCGCATACATCAAACGCAATATCAGGCAGCAGTTTTTCAATTGCATCCTGTCCTTTACCGAAATCATTGAATGCAGTACGAACTGTCATGACACCATCTTCAACAGACAGATCTTCAACATCCACTTCAGCTTCCATCATAGCATCCAGCATTGCTTCTTCATCTTCATACGCAAACTTGAACAGACCTACAGCAGCATATCCGAAAGAAACAGCACCTGCATTTGCCATCTTTGCACCATGGCACTTGTTAAAGCATGTCTTGACTTCTGTATAGGAACGGTTTGTGTTATCTGTCAGACAGTCAACAATAATTGTGGAGTTGCCTGGACCGAATCCTTCATATCTTGCTTCATTATAGGATTCATCAGAACCACCCTTTGCCTTGTCAATGGCTCTTTTGATAACATCAGCAGGAACCTGGTTCTGCTTTGCCTCGGCGATCTTTCTTCTCAGGCTGAGGTTCATATCAGGATCAGGGACGCCGCTCTTTGCTGCAATATACAGCTCTTTTCCAAATCTGGAATACAGCTTGGACTTCTTTGCCGCTGTTTTTGCCATGGAGGCAGCGCGGACTTCATGTGCTCTTCCCATCTTACATAATCTCCTTTAAAAAATTCTTATGTATTATATCAAAAACACTGTTTGTTGTGAAGAAAATACTGAAAAACCCCATGTATATCTTACATACATACAAAAAGGCCATATTTCCATGACCTTTTCTGAAAAATCGTTTATTCTGTATAATCTGCTGCCTGGCTTCCAGCAATACGTCCGAATACGACGAAATCCGCTACCGTATTACCGCCGAGTCTGTTTGCACCATGTACACCGCCTGTTACTTCGCCGGCTGCATACAGACCATCAACAACATATAGTTTACAACAGATCTAATTCCTACATTTTCTGCGGATTGTACGATCTTTTCATTATTGCAAGAAAACCCTTACCTTGTTTACATGTAATCATATTTCATCACTATTTCATGTAACCGCATACATATTCGCGTTTTAAATGTTAAAATATAAATGATTATGGCAACATATGTAATGAGTGATCTGCATGGATGCAGAAAAGAATTCAATCAGATGCTTGATCTGATTCAGTATTCCACTGAATGTGATGAACTATGGATCGTCGGTGATATATGTGATCGTGGGAATGAATCCATTCCTCTTTTACTGCAGATCGCAGATAACCCTTCCATGCATATCATCTTTGGAAATCACGATGTCTGGCTGGAAAAGTATGCCTCCGATCTGATTCTTGCAAAAAAAGACTGTGGGTGCATCGACATGACGGAAGATTTTGTATGCTGGCTTCACAGCAATGGAGGCTACTCCACTGCTGACCAGTTCATGGATCTTTCTTTCCCGCAATGTCATGATCTGCGCCTGTATCTGGAAGAAAACAGAAGATTCTATCAGTATCTGAACATTCATGGAAGAAAGTTTCTGCTTGTTCATGCAGGCGTCGGAGATGAGTATTTTACACCGGATGTCAGACTGTCCGCAGTACCGGAAGGCGTTCTTGTCTGGGCACATATCGGGATAGATGATAATCCATTCAATGATACGACGATGATCGTCGGTCATACGCCTACGTTCTGCTATGGCAGTGAATATGCCGGAAAAATCATCCACGGAAAGAATGATACCATTTATCACATTGACTGCGGATGCGTCTATGGAAAGGCACTCGGGTGCCTGCGTCTGGATGACATGCAGGAATTCTATGTCCCTTCCAGTTATCCATCTGTCTATTGAGGCTGTACTTCGTGTACAGCTTTTTTCATACACGAAAAAAAGATGTCGGAAATCCGACATCTTTGTGTGAATACTCAGGCAACTGCCTTCTTGACAAGTTCAGTTACTTCTTCAGCTGTGTCACATGCAACTGCTTCTTCAGCGAGTTTCTTCATGTCTTCATAGCTGATGTTGTTGATGATCTTACGAGCCTTCAGAATGGATGTAGCACTCATGGAGAATTCATCCAGACCAAGACCTAACAGTACTGGTGCTGCCAGTTCATCGCCGGCCATTTCACCACACATACCGCACCACTTGCCATTCTTGTGAGCGCCATCGATTGTCATCTTGACAAGGCGCAGAATGGATGGGTTCATCGGCTGATACAGATAGGATACAGGTTCAGACATTCTGTCTGCAGCCATGGAATACTGAATCAGGTCGTTTGTACCGATGGAGAAGAAGTCAGCATACTTTGCAAGCTGATCAGCAAGAACCGCAGCTGCAGGAATTTCGATCATGCATCCTACTTCAACATCTTCACCGACTGCAACACCTTCAGCAATCAGCTTTGCACGTTCTTCATCATAAACCTGCTTTGCTTCCTTGAATTCGCCGACAGTAGCAATCATCGGGAACATGATGCACAGATGACCATATGCGGAAGCTCTCAGCAGAGCTCTTAACTGTGTTCTGAAGATATCCTTTCTCATCAGGCAGAAACGGACAGCACGCACACCAAGGAATGGGTTCATTTCTTCAGGGAACTGGTAGTAGTTCAGCTTCTTGTCACCACCGATATCCAGTGTTCTGATAACAACAGGCTTGCCGTTCATGCCTTCCAGAACTTCCTTATATGCAGCAAACTGTGTTTCTTCGTTCGGGAAGTCGTTTTCGCTCTTCATATACAGGAATTCTGTACGGAACAGGCCAACACCTTCACCACCGTTTTCATTCACACCAGCAACATCTGCAGGAGAACCGATATTGCCGACAAGAAGTACTTTGTGGCCATCTGTAGAGACTGTCTTCTGATCCTTCAGAGCCTGTAATGCAGCCTTTTCAGCAGCATAGTCCTCAGCCATCTTTGTGTACTTGGCAACTTCTTCTTCACTTGGATTCAGAATAACTTCACCATTGATGGCATCCAGAACAACTGTGTCACCATTGTTGAGTTCATCCAGTACACCCTTGCATCCTACAACTGCAGGAATTTCAAGAGATCTTGCCATAATGGCACTGTGAGATGTACGTCCACCAAGTTCAGTCGCAAAGCCCTTTGCGAATTCCTTATTCAGGGAACCTGTATCAGATGGTGTCAGATCCTTTGCAACAATGACAACCGGTTCATCCAGTGTAGCCAGGTTAGGAATAACTTTACCTGTCAGATTGCATTCCAGACGGAATGTAACGTCACGGATATCTGCAGCTCTGCCTCTCATGTATTCATCATCCATGGATTCGAACATGGAAACCATCATTGTGGATACAGAGTCAGCAGCATATTCTGCATTAACGTTGTTGTTAGTGATTTCGGCTTCGATCATACCTCTGAATTCAGGGTCATTTGCCATCATCAGATGTGCGTCGAAAATAGCGAGTTCTTCTTCCTTCAGACTCTTGGAAGCTACTTCCTTGATCTTTTCGATGTCGGAAACAGTTTTCTTGAAGGCAGCATCGAGCTTGGCGAGTTCTTCCTCAGCTACAGCATCCTTCTTCTGAATATCCAGAGTCGGGGAAACCAGCTTGTAGACTTTTGCGATTGCAATTCCTTGTGAAGCAGCAATACCTTTCAGCATTTTTGTAATATCCTCCTACATGCTTTCTGTCTCGAATGACCGAAATAATTCGGTTTAATATCGATTACTTATGTAGAAATTCTACCATTAATGGCTCCGTTTTACAATGCAGTTGTTAAGCGTTTGCAAAAGTGAAACTTCAGATCCTGAGCCCTCTGAGGAACTCAAGAACAGCTTTCTTTCTCAGTCTGTAAAATGTATTTCTGGAAAAATACTCCAGATACCATACAGGATCGTTGTTCATCAGGAAGCCCTTTGTAATAATCAGTTGTGTGTCCCTGCTGCAGTCCTGAAGAGTACGATCTACAGATCGGACGTACTCTTTTGCATCAGCATACTCGTTCATGTTGAGTGATACGATGTTCTGATTCTCCATGGATTCCATTTTGCGTTTGCAGTAGCGATAGTTTTCGCAGATGACCTGAGTAATGTTTCTCAGCTGGCAGTTTGATAATGACATGTCTTTGTTTACCTTTCTAAAATCTAACATTTAAGCAAAAAGAAATATTGTATCGATTTGTAAATACATTTTACAGGACATTACTCAACATAGCAATAGGTATTTCGAATTTTTTTAAAAAAATGTTATTTTATGCGAAATTTCGGTTCAAAATCCGCTTTTCTGATGGAAATCAGGCCTTCTTCATGGGAAAACCGATTGATTTCATGTAAAATGAATATATGCAGAATGTCAATACAAAATTATCCCTGAAAAGAGTGATCCGTTCCCTGATCCTGTTCATATTCATCCCAGTCACAGCACGTATTCTGAATATTTTTGTTCAGCAGTACGATATTTCACTGATGACTTCTTTCAATATTGTTGGCTCACTGCTGATCTTCTATGACTGGAATCTGTTTGGAATTCACTACAACCGTGCCAAGTATAATCTGGATGATACCATTCTGTACACAGTGGTTGCCTACATCCTGATTCTGATCTGGACGATTTTCTCTTTGGAAAAGCTGCATTGCAGAGTGGTCATTCCTTCCGGTGATACATTGCTGTCTTATGGATATGCACGTGCCGGTATGATGACAGCATACAGTTTCATGGAAGCCATCACAGTTTCCATTGCAGTCAAATGTGCAACCGACCACATGATTGTCAATCACAACGAGCTACAGATCATTCTTCTGACCGGTCTGGCTGCCGGGCTTGGAATGACAGTTCTGTTCATCCCTTCCCTGAATCCGTTCACACTGATGACCACATTGTTATATAACGTCATTCTGATGATCATGCTGTCCTATTTCTACAACCAGACAGGAAGTTTTATCCCTGGTATGCTGGGATTTGCACTTGTCAATCTGACAATCATGATCATTTCCATTCTTTGAAAAAGCACCAGCGGTGCTTTTTTACATGTTCACTCCATTTCCATGTGTACTTCAAAGTAAGCCTGCGGGTGATCACATACCGGGCATACTTCAGGAGCTGCTGTACCAACGACGATATGTCCGCAGTTGCGGCATTCCCATACCTTGACTTCGCTCTTCTTGAAGA
>JAEDEK010000120.1 GCA_016293365.1 Bulleidia sp.
AACAGTTCAAAAATCGGCCTGATCAAAAAAGGCATTATATGCTGATTGTTGGGATGGGCAGTAATTGAAATTAAGGGATAAAAAGGATATTTTTTTATACTGAAAGACCTGTTAAATGTACGATTGCGACTAAAAATCATTGATATTTAGTCGCAATCTTTTAAAATAAAAGTACAGAGGTAAAAAAGTATGGATTATTTATCTATATACAAGGCTTCTTTTATTGGAAAAGGAGAATCTGAATATAAAAAAAGATACAATTCAGACTGCACATTACATTTTGATATCGGTCCTGAAAAAGATTCTTCGTTTTTCTATTTGAACATGGATCTTATTTTGATAATGGAAGAAATAATGTTGATAAATGATAAAATTATTTATCAGCGGCACAATGGAGGCAATTTTATTCATTCTTGGGAATACAACTATTCTCTTGTAGAAGAAATCATGCTCAGTAATGAAATTGAAGGTGTGAGCAGTACACGAAAAGAACTGACAGAGCTTTTAGATATTAAAAAACCAGAAAAATATAAAAGATTATATGGAATGGTGAATAAATACAGGTCAATTTTTGATAAAAATAAGGAATTTGTTCCTATCAGGAATGCAAAGGAATTCAGAAATGTTTATGATGAGATTATCCTTGAAGATATAAGAAGAGAATCACCTGAAGATATTCCCGATGGAAGAATATTCAGGAAAGAAGAAGTTAATGTTGAATCCTCAACAAAGACAATACATAAAGGATTGTATCCAGAAGATAGAATAATTCAATGTATGGATAAGGCGTTGATGGTATTAAATGATGAGAAAATACCATGTCTTATTAGAGTGGCATTGTCTCATTATTTTGTTGGCTATATTCATCCTTTCTATGATGGAAACGGAAGAATGTCACGTTATATATCCAGTTACTATATGACACAGGTACTTGATCCTGTATCAGCACTCAGATTATCATCTGCATGTAAGAAAAGACAAAAAGATTACTATCAAGCATTTAAAATTACAAATGATCCGAGAAACAAGGGTGATATTACATACTTTGTTATGATGTTCCTGGATATTCTAAAAGATGGTTTAAAGGAGTATTTGTCAGTATTAAGTTATAAAACAGATCAATACCGGTATTACAAAGACCTCATAAAGAATCTGAATATTGATGAACGATCCAAGAAGATCTTACAGCTGATCTTTGAAGTGTCTATGTTTTCTTATAAGAAAGCTGATATATCTACAATCATGAAAGGAACTGGCTTGTCTAAAGCAACTGTATCCAACCGAATCAAAGGACTAGAAGAAAAATCGTACATCATCAGAAAAAGACAAGGGAAAACTACTTTTTTTGAGTTTAATGAAGATCTGACAGAGGAATCTGCATGAAAAAACAGGGATACTATACAACTGGTGAATTTGCCGAAAAAGCACATGTCACATTGCGTACCATCCGGTGGTATGACAGTAAGAATCTTCTGAAGCCAAGTGCCTATACAGAAGGTGGAGCAAGACTGTATACGGATGCAGATCTTGCCAAACTGCAGCAGATTCTATTGTTCAAATATCTTGGCTTTTCTCTGGATGATATCCGTGAAATGGTTATGACGGGTGGAGATGAAGAATATCTTCTTGGTTCATTGGATATACAGAAAAAACTGGTACAGGAAAAGATCGAAGAGCTGAATGATGTATATCAGGCATTGGACAGGACAAAAGATGCGATAGAAAAACACCATGGGAAAGAACTGAATGCCATGCTGAACCTGATTCATATAACCGGCGCAGACCAGTCATTGAAAACACAGTACCTGAACTCTACAAATGTGGCTGCACGGATCAAACTTCACAGTGAATACTCAGTGAATCAGGAAGGCTGGTTTCCATGGCTGTATCGGATGTCTGATATACAGGATGGCATGAATATACTTGAGATCGGTTGTGGTAATGGAGCGCTATGGCTGGAAAACATGAATCACATACCACCACATGTTCATATCACGTTAAGTGATATTTCAGATGGTATGTTAAGAGATGCAAGAAATTCCATCAATGATGAAAGATTCTCATTTTCATGTTTTAATGCAGAAAAGATACCATTTGAAGATGAAAGCTTTGATGTTGTTTATGCCAATCATATGCTCTTCTATTGTGAGAATATTGATCTTGTGGTAAAGGAGTGCAGACGTGTGCTCAAAAAAGGCGGAAAGCTGATCTGCAGTACATACAGTAAAAGACACATGAAAGAAATAACAGAGTTAGTACAGGAATTTGATAAGGACATTGTATTATCTTCAGATGTGCTGTATGAAAGATTTGGCCTGGATAATGGAAATAATATATTAAACAGATATTTTGATTCTGTAGAATGTATCCGGTATGAGGATTCCATAGAGATCAGTGACAGTGAACCACTGATCAACTATATTGTTTCCTGCCATGGCAACCAGAACAGAATACTGATTGACCACTATCGTGAGTTCAGAGATTTTGTGGCAGATAAGGTAAAAAACGGATTTCATATTACAAAAGATGCAGGAATATTCATTGGAATTGTGTGAAATGATGTGAATTTCATACAATTCTTTCTTTTTTACTTGTACATGACGTAACGTAATCTTATAAGATGGCAATGTAGTAAAAACCAGGAGGTTCATATGAAAGGTATTATTCTGGCAGGTGGATCAGGAACACGTCTGTATCCACTGACACGCGTTACATCCAAGCAGTTATTGCCGGTTTATGACAAACCGATGATCTTCTATCCGATCAGTACACTGATGCTGGCTGGTATCAGAGATATTCTGATTATTTCCACACCACAGGATCTTCCAAATTTTGAAAGACTGTTAGGCGATGGAAGTGAATTCGGGGTTCACTTTGAATACAAGGTACAGGAAGTTCCAAATGGACTTGCGCAGGCATTTGTATTAGGTGAAGAATTCATCGGCGATGATAATGTCTGTCTTGTACTGGGTGATAACATCTTCTACGGCAATCATTTTGGAAGAATGTTAAGATCTGCAGTCAGAAATGCGGAAGAGAATGGCAGGGCAACTGTATTCGGTAAGTATGTCAATGATCCGGAAAGATTCGGTATCGCTGAATTTGACGAAAACGGAGCTGTGATCTCTCTTGAAGAAAAACCAGCTGAGCCAAAGAGCAATTATGCGGTTGTAGGTCTGTATTTCTATGACAACAGAGTTGTTGAATATGCGAAGAAGCTGGAACCATCTGCACGTGGAGAATATGAAATTACAGATCTCAACAGAATCTATCTGGAAAACGGTGATCTGGATTGTCAGGTGCTGGGAAGAGGCTTCTCATGGATTGACACAGGAACAATTGAGTCCATGGCTGAAGCTACCAACTATGTACGTTCCATTGAGCATATTCAGGGAATCAGAATTTCTGTTCCTGAAGAGATTGCATTCTATAACAAGTGGATTGATGAAAAACAGCTGCTGGCTACAGCAGATGTATATGGCAAGAGTCCATATGGTGACTATCTGAGAAATCTGGCCAAAAACAGTATCCAGGGTCCGATCAACAAGCAGAGCAAAGGAGAATAGGAAAAATGAATATTTTAGTAACAGGCGGTGCCGGCTTTATCGGCAGTAACTTCGTATTCCTCGAACTCAAGGAACATCCGGAAGACAGAATCATCTGTGTAGATAAGCTGACATATGCAGGTAACCTGAAGACATTGAAAGATGTCATGGACAACCCTCAGTTTGTATTCTATAAGACAGATATCTGTGATCGTGAAGCAATTGATGAAATCTTTGCCAAGGAAAGACCTGACATTGTTGTCAATTTCGCTGCAGAATCTCATGTAGACCGTTCCATCGAAAACCCTGAAGTATTCCTTGAAACAAACATCATCGGTACATCTGTTCTGATGGATGCTTCCCGTAAATACGGAGTCAAGAGATACCATCAGGTATCTACAGATGAAGTATATGGTGATCTGCCATTAGACAGACCTGATCTGTTCTTTACAGAAAACACACCACTTCATACATCTTCTCCATATTCTTCTTCCAAGGCTGGAGCAGACTTATTAGTAAATGCATACCACAGAACATTCGGATTACCGACAACGATTTCCAGATGTTCCAATAACTATGGTCCATATCAGTTCCCTGAAAAACTGATTCCTCTGATGATTGCCAATGCACTGGCTGATAAGAATCTTCCTGTATATGGTGAAGGTATCAATGTTCGTGACTGGCTGTATGTTGAAGATCACTGCAAGGCAATTGATCTGATTATCCGTAAGGGTACAGTTGGTGAAGTATACAACATCGGTGGTCATAACGAAATGAGAAACATCGATATCGTAAAAATCATTCTTGAAGAACTCGGCAAGCCTGAATCTCTGATTGTACATGTTACAGACAGAAAGGGTCACGACCAGAGATATGCGATTGATCCTGCAAAGATTCACGCTGAACTGGGATGGCTGCCTGAAACAATGTTCAAAGATGGTATCAAGAAGACAATCAGATGGTACCTTGATAACAAGGAATGGTGGGAAGATATCATTTCCGGTGATTATCAGAACTACTATGCTGAAATGTACGGCAAGAAGGAAGTAATCGACTGATGAAGGTATTTGTGACAGGCGTCGGGGGACAGCTTGGACACGATGTGATGAATGAACTGGATGGAAGGGGCTATGAAGGCATTGGCTCTGACATTCAGCCTGTATATTCCGGTGTTCAGGATGGCACTCCTGTTACACAGGCACCATATATTTCTTTGGATATTACAGATGCAGAATCTGTAAAGAAAGTCATTACAGAAGTTAATCCGGATGTTGTTATCCACTGCGCAGCGTGGACTGCTGTGGATATGGCGGAAGATGATGATAAAGTGGAAAAAGTAAGAGCCATAAACGCTGGTGGCACACAGAATATCGCAGATATCTGTAAGGTGCTTGGCTGTAAAATGATGTATATTTCCACAGACTATGTATTTGATGGTCAGGGTACAGAACCTTGGACTCCGGACTGCAAGGACTACAATCCGATCAATGTATACGGAAAGACAAAGCTTGAAGGAGAACTGGCTGTATCCAATACATTGGAGAAATACTTCATTGTACGTATTGCATGGGTATTCGGTAAAAACGGCAAGAACTTTATCAAGACCATGCTTAAGGTTGGAAAGAACCACGATGAAGTAAGAGTTGTCAATGATCAGATCGGGACACCTACCTATACATTTGATCTGGCAAGACTGCTTGTCGATATGGTGGAAACAGAAAAATACGGTTACTATCATGCGACAAATGAAGGCGGCTATATTTCCTGGTATGATTTCACAAAGGAAATCTACAGGGTGGCAGGTTATTCCACGAAGGTCACTCCTGTGACAACACAGGAATATGGTTTAAGCAAGGCTGCACGGCCATTCAATTCCAGACTGGATAAGTCCAAACTTGTGGAAAATGGATTTAATCCATTACCGACATGGCAGGATGCAGTAAAGAGATATATTGATGAACTGGATATGGAGAATCTTTGAGAGATGGGACAGATTAAAGTAGAAAAAAATGTTGGTGGTATTGAAGGACTGTGTGTTATTTCACCTGCAGTACATGGAGATAACAGAGGTTACTTCATGGAAACATATAACCAGAATGATATGAAGGAAGCCGGCTTTGATATCAACTTTGTACAGGATAATCAGTCCATGAGTGTCAAAGGTGTATTAAGAGGACTTCA
>JAEDEK010000121.1 GCA_016293365.1 Bulleidia sp.
CCTTGGCACATTCTTCATTGAATCCATCTTCAGCTTAATGGTATCCGTAACGTACAGGTCAAGCAAAAACTGACAGAAACCTGTCAGTCATGGTAAAGAATAATGTTTTTTTCTTCTCTGGTACGATTCATGTCGATGACACGCTGGTTTTCACTGCCTCTGAAGTACAGAGCGAGATTCTTCTTTTCCGCAATAAACGGTCCATCGACGAGCACATCAATATACGACAGCATTTCATAGGTTACATCCGTATGCTTTCTCTGCCCTTCCAATAGATCCCGATCCAGAACAAAACCTGTATAGGACCAGATATCCTTATGTGGCAGTTCCTTTCTGACTCTGCGTAACAGATGGATCAGTTCCTTCTGGTTTTCCGGTTCAAACGGTTCACCACCCAGTAATGTCAGCCCCTGGATATTCTCATCTTTCAGACATTCAATCAGATAATCTTCTGTTTCTTTTGTATATGGCTGTCCATAATGGAAATCCCATGTTTCTCTTTGGAAGCATTCCTTACAGCAGTTGGTACAACCGGAGACAAACAGTGTGACTCTGCATCCTTCTCCATCCGCAATATCATACATTTTTATATTTCCATAATACATGTCAGTTACCTCGTACAACTATAGTATCATGATTTTCATCTGTTCAGTGAACGGATCATCCTTTATGCTGTAATCAGGAAATGGTACCCAATATGATACTGACAAAAACGATGATATGTTCATCCATTCTGCTCGTAAGCCTGACCACTTTCATCCTGCAGATCTTTGTATTCTCATACCCTGATGGAACAGCAGGATTTCTGATCTGTACTGCATGTATTCCTGGCATGATCATTTCTTCCATCAATCTCTTTCGTTACAGCATCCTTTTCATAAAAAGCTCTGAACATACTTCTGGAAATACTGTAAAACTGATTTGCTGAAGAAAAGAACATTCAGAACCATATGTCACTTGCATGGCATATGGATCTGTTTTATTTCTGTCGGATGATTTCTTTGAAGATGAACCGATGCTGATCATATTCATATACAAAGATACAGCAGTTGCCAAAACCTTTTTTCAGCTCATCGGAAGGATCAGTTACAGCTCTCATGAAGTTGTAACATGCACCGGCATGTGACACTGCAAGAACTGTTTCATGATCTTCTTTTTCCATGATTTCCGTTAATGTGGTGAGCATTCTGTCTTTTGTTGTGTTGGATGATTCACCACCATACTGCAGATAGAATGTTTCACAGTCTTTTGGTGTCAGATGGCGATTGATGATGTCACTTTCACCTTCCAGTACACCATAATAGTTTTCTTTGAGTCCCTTCAGTCTTGTATATGGAAGATCTGTGATCAGCTCCAGCGTATCGCTTGTTCTTTCGCTTGAAGAACAATAGGCATGATCAAATACAATACCATTCTTTTTAAAGTATTCTTTTGCTTTTAGGGCCTGCTGTTTGCCATTTTCTGTTAATGGTGAATCACACCATCCCTGAATTTTATGCTGGACATTGAAGAGTGTTTCTCCATGTCTCATAAGATACAGTTTTTTCATGTTACCTTTTCCCTTTCGTAGATAAAGGAACGGTCTGACCGTTCCTTTTGCTTCATCAAAGAGGCATTGCTTCTCCTGGATACAGTACACAGATACGATCCGGATTAACAACTCTTTCGTACAGGCTGTCCGGATTGCCATTGAATGGTGCCATTGTCGGAGCATCCACAGTTCCCCAATGAATGCAGACAAGTTTTGCATCCGGATATGTATTAGCAAGACGGATTGCACCATCGAGTGTGATATGCCAGTCATTATCTGAGAAATCAAACAGAATCACATCAGGAGAAGGCATATGCAGATGACTTTCGAGAAGTCTGGAATCCCCTGGCAGCCAGATCGTTCCATCCGGTGTATCAAACCAGAAACCGCAGTAGTCTTCTTCTTTCCATTCACGGTAGCTGTACTTGGAAGATCCGTTCTGCCAGTTATGCTTTGCAGGTGTGAGTGTCACTCTGACCTGATTGACATCAAAGGATTCATTGATATCATGGCCAATACCAGGTACATCGATTTCTCTCATCTGTTCTGCTACAAACTGTGTGCTGTGATATGCATGACATACATCCTTGAGCTTCTGACATGTTTCACGGCTGAAGTGATCATTATCGATATGAGTGACAAGGTATGCATCCAGATCTTTGACTTTATCAGTTGTCAGAGGAATATCAAATAACAGAGGCATATCAAATCCGCACAGAAGCGGATCGATCAGAATGGTTGTACCCTGCGCATTGATCAGAATACCGGCATTGCCAAGCCATGTTACGGTAGTATGATCCTGTGGAGCAAATGCTTCTTCATTTACCGGTAAAATACGGGCAGGCATTGCCTGATTCTTATCATTGATCGCATACTTTTTCATTTCTGTTCTCCTTTGTTTACCTTTTCATATTCTTCATCACTGACAGGCTCACACCATATATTGGAACCATTTACACCAGGCACTTCAATTGCCAGATGTGAGAACCATTCATCACTCGCTGCACCATGCCAATGCTTTACACCAGATGGAATATTGACTACATCGCCCGGTTTCATTTCAATGGCATCCTTGCCCTCTTCCTGATAATAACCTCTTCCAGCCACGCAGATCAGAATCTGTCCACCGCCCTGATCCGCCTTGTGAATATGCCAGTTGTTTCTGCATCCTGGTTCAAATGTCACATTGAATATTGTGACCAGCTCTTTGGAAACAACAGACAGATAACTCTGTCCAATGAAATACTGCGCAAAAGCATCATTTGGTTCACCGATCTCAAATACCATTTCCTTTGCATGTGCTCTTTTACCTGCATCTTCATATGGCAGATCTTTTTCGTTTACCTGCCAGATTTCCTTCGCCATATTGAATGCTGCCCATCCTTTTGGCCAGCCTGCATAGAATGCGACATGGGTAATGATTGCGGCAATTTCCTTCTGAGAAACGCCGTGATTTTTTGCGTTGATCAGATGAAACTTCAATGATGAATCCGTAATACCGGATGATATCAATGCAACAACTGTAATGATGCTTCTTGTTTTCACATCGATATCCTGATTGTTCCAGTTTTCACCAAACAGAATATCATCATTGTAGTGAGCAAATTCTGTTGCGAATTCTGCCAGTGCTTCTCTTCCTGCTGTCTGTACGATTTTCTTCATTTCATTCACCTTCCTTACATGTATTTTTTACCCATTGTATGATTTCCTGCTTTGTCACATGATTGAATATTCTGCCCTCTGTAATCACAGCATCCGGTGCAGAAGGCTGCAGCTGTCTGACCGTGTTTCCAAAACCACTGCCTCCGGAAGTCGCAAACAGGATGATTTTCTTTCCTGAAAAGTCATGAGATTCCAGAAATGTATTGATGATTGTCGGAGCCACATACCACCAGATCGGAAAGCCAAGATAAATCACATCATAGTTTTCCAAAGACAGTTTCTGATCCTTGATCTGCGGTCTGGACTTTGAATCTTTCATTTCCACACTGCTTCTGCTGCTGCGATCCATCCAGTCAAGATCTGCCTTTGTATATGGCTGTTTTGGGATGATCTGAAAAAGATCCGCCTCTGCTGCTTTAGCAATAATCTGCGCAATATTTAAGGTTGTTCCGGTTGCGCTGAAGCATGCCACTAAGGTTCCTGTCATACGTATTCCTCCTTTAAAAAAGTATGCTTTGCATGGGGTATCATGCTTTGCACACTTATTGTATTCCGATCAATATCATTATATCCAATACTTATAATAAATATCATTCTATGCCTTAAAGGCATTGATTTCTTCAATGAATTTCGTGACAGCAGGAGAATAAGGAATGTTTCTTCGCCATGCGATCAGCGTATCTGAAGTGATTTCCGGCTCCAGCCTTTTCTTGACAAGAAGATCCTGATCCCAGTATTTTGCGGCACCTTCAATGGAAATCGCATATCCAAGTCCATGCATCGCCATGACACATGCATTTGTGGCAAGGTTTGAAAAGAATGATATATTCAGATGATTGAAATCCTTGCCGAACCAGTTAGCCAGTTCACTTCTGACATTCATTCTTTTTGGAAGAATCAAGGGTTTATCAATCAGATCCTGTTTTGTGATGAAATCCTTCTGTGCCAATGGATCATCAGCCCTCATTCTGACAATCCAGTGTTCGCTTTTATGAATTCTGACATAATCGAGCCCTTCTGTATTGAACGGTTCCATAAACAGTGCGATATCCACAAGTCCCTGGTTCATCATTTCATATACCGCATCTGCTGTTGCGGTATGCAGATTGATCTGTACCATCGGATATTTCCTTAAAAAGCTGTCGCATATGTTTGCCAGTGTATCCACAGCCTCAAACTCCCCGCATCCGATTGTAATGGTACCCTCGACTGGTCCATCTTTCATCTTCAGCTCTTCCATCGTTTTTTCTTCGAGTTCAAGAATCTCTACAGCTCTTCGTTTAAGAAGCAGTCCGGCTTCTGTCAATGTTATGGTGCGTCCGCCTCTTACAAAAAGATCTGTTCCGATCTCTTCTTCCAATGCAGCCAGCTGTCTTGATAAAGTCGGCTGGGTAATATTCAGCTGCTCTGCAGCCTTTGTAAAACTCTGTTCTTTTGCGACAGTCAGAAAATATCGAAGTACTCTGATCTCCATTCCATTCACCTCAGAACAATCATACCATTATAAAAACGAAACTGAATCATACTTCTGCTCAGTTTCGTCTTTGACATTTATTCGCATGCATCCTGACGCTGTTTTGCCAGTTTCAATCCCTTTTCGACAAATCCATGATCAAATGGTCTTCGGATAATCCAGGCATAGCGGTTTTCCGTATCAGTGAACTTAGCTGTTTCAAAATCAAGGACATCCTGCACATCCTGTGGGAAATCATGATATAACGCTATGATCTTACACCCTGTTTCTGTACAGGCTTTTTCAGCGTCAGAATATTGTTCTGCTGGCTGGCAACTTCTTCCTCACTTCTTTCCGCTGTTCCCAAGCTGAAGAAAATACGTGTATCTGATGACATTTCTGTATGTTCAATATCCTCTTTAAATAAATGCATTGCCAAAGCAAGGCTTGCAGAAATAACAGCAGCCTTTGAAAACCAGCGATTGTAATGAATAATTGTATACAGAGCCATCATTCCGCCAAGACTGTATCCGGAAATGGCAGTCGATTCAGTACTCTATTATCTGGAAAGGAAATTTGCTTTAAAGTATCATACAAAGAAAACTGCGATCAACATTATTAACACCTTTATATTTCTGTATCCAACTATCCTGATTCAATCCATGAAATATCTGGACAGCAGAAATGTCGCATACATACCATCTGTTCTGTTGCAGCTACTGAGTATAACTCCATTGTTAATCATCAGCTGTTTCCTTTTCAGAAGAGTGAAATCATCAACTTAGATTACATGAATCGGTATAATTCATCACAATCTTGCTTTTGGGAAAAGTGCGTAAAAACCGCGACTGTTCTTTGTTGCGGTGTACCAACTCCTGTTTCACAGCTAAAGGTCATCTTTATCGTGAGATGTCCTTTTTTATTGTCGAATTGATTTCAGTTCTGGTGAGTACTCTTTTCACCCTTTTTGAACTTTTGGGTTATAACGGGAATAAAGGGCACGTTTTTACAAAAAAGCCCGATTTAGCCTTTTGGGTTTTAACGGCTATTTCGGGCATAAAATTTTAT
>JAEDEK010000122.1 GCA_016293365.1 Bulleidia sp.
AGGTTTTGAACAGATCCCGGTCATCTCCTTCAATTTTTCCGGACTGGAAAAAGATATGAGCATGAAACTGACAACGAAACTGATCGCAAAACTGGTAGCGGCAGTGGAATATGGAGATCTGATTGACAGCCTGTATCATGAGTGCAGAGCCTATGAAGTAAATCAGGGGGATGCGCGAAGAAAAACAGTCGAGTGGCTGGATCAGGTATCCGGATGGCTGTTGCAGGAAAAAAACCTGAAGATCCGTGAGATGAAGGAGATGTTTCCTGTCATTGTAAATGATTTTGCACGTGTTCCCTTACAACGCACACAGAAGCTGAAAGTCGGTATTGTCGGAGAAATCTATGTCAAATTCTCACCGCTTGGAAACCGTGACCTTGTCAGATTTCTGGAACAGCAGGACTGTGAAGTCAGACTGCCTGGGTTAATGGGCTATATTGAGTACTGCATTGCCAATATGAAACTGGATACGGACTTCTACGGTATGAAACCGGTGTTGGGAAAGATCTGTGATCAGATTCTTTCTATTGTGGATGGTCTGGGTACTTCCATGTCCGATGCATTACAGGCAAAGGGTTTCTATGGCGAAAGCTCGTTCCGCTCCATCATGGAAAAACCGGAAGGTATTCTGTCTCTTGGGGTTAAGATGGGAGAAGGGTGGCTGTTGACAGCGGAAATGATTGAACTGATTGAAAGCGGCTATACAAACATCGTATGTGCACAGCCGTTTGGCTGTCTGCCGAATCATATCGCCGGAAAAGGCGTGATCCGTCGGATCCGGGAAAAATATCCGCAGGCAAATATCACAGCAGTAGACTATGATCCATCCTCAACAAAAGTCAATCAGGAAAACAGAATCAGACTGATGCTTGCAGTAGGACAGGAAAATCTGCATTAAAAAAAGAGCGTGAGCTCTTTTTATCTTGTCAAAAGTGCCTGATCGTTGCTGAATTCTTCACCTGCAACTTCAGAGAACTTTCGCATCAGTTCATCCACGGTCAGTTTTTTCTTATCTTCACCGGATGCTTCAAAGATGATTCTGCCTTCATACATCATGATCAGTCTGTTTCCAGTTGCGATGGCATCTTTCATATTGTGGGTTACCATCAGTGCTGTCAGATGCTGATCAGCCACGATCTGCTTTGTGATTTCCAATACTTTCTTGGCGGTTTTCGGATCCAGTGCCGCTGTATGTTCATCCAGCAGAAGCAGCTTTGGATTCTGGTAGGAAGCCATCAGAAGGGTGACTGCCTGACGCTGTCCACCGGAAAGAAGGCCTACTTTCTGTGTGATACGTTCTTCCAATCCAAGTCCAAGAATTTTCAGTGATTCTTTGTAATCCTGTGCTTCCTTTTTTGTAAAGCCCCAGCGCAGTGTACGTGATTTACCTCTTCTTGCGGCAAGAGCGAGGTTCTCACCAATCTGCAGATCCGGAGCCGTTCCCATCATCGGATCCTGGAATACTCTTCCAATATATGGTGCACGCTTATAATCCGGTAAACCTGTAATATTTTTTCCATCGACAAGGATGGCACCGGAGTCGACTGGCCATACACCGGCAATCGCATTGAGCATTGTGGATTTACCGGCACCATTGCCGCCGATGACAGTGACGAAGTCACCTTCTTCCATGGTAAGATTCAGATCCTTCAGAACATGCTTTTCGTTGATTGTTCCAGCATTGAATGTCTTGTTGATATTTCTTAGTTCCAGCATTGCACACATATCACTGTATCTCCTTTACTGAATTTTTTCCCGCTTTTTTGAAAGAGGCACGGGATACAGACTGCAGATATGGTACGGCAAGGAAGACAATGACGATGATGGCTGTCATCAGCTTGAGCATATTGGAATTGATCTTGAGCCATAATGCGACACAGACAACAAGGTAGTAGATGATACCACCGGATACGACAGATAACAGTCTGCCATAGAAATTCATTCTCTTTTTCAGCAGCATCTCACCGAATACTTCACCGACAATAACCGCTGCTAGACCAATGACAATGGCACCTCGTCCCATATTGATATCCGCAAATCCCTGATACTGTGCCATTAAGCCACCAGAGAAGGCAACAAGGGCATTGGATATGGCAAGACCGATGACCTTCATGGAATTGATGTTGATGCCGAGTGCTTTTGACATATCCGGATTATTACCGGTTGCACGCATGGCAGAACCGTGTTCCGTACCAAAATACCAATAAAGAACAGATACAAGAGCAACTGCGATGAGTGCACCTGTAATCAAAGCAGCATTGATGTAACGGGAAGAGATGGAAAGAGCATAACGGTCAACACTGACTGCTCTGTTTGCGGAAAATCCCATGATTGCAAGATTGATGGAATACAGTGCAAACTGTGTCAGGATACCGGAAAGAATGGCAGGGATACCAAGGCGCGTATGCAGAATACCTGTGACTAGACCTGCAATAAGTCCGGCAAGTGTTGCTGCAGCAAGTGCCAGCCAGCAGTTCACTCCTGAAGTGATCAGAACAACTGCGACGGCACCACCTGTTGTAAAGGATCCATCTACTGTCAGATCCGCAATATCCAGCATGCGGAATGTAATATAGACACCAAGCGCCATGATTCCCCAGATCATTCCCTGTGCGATACCAGATGGGAATGTTCCAAGCAGTGTCATGACATTCAGGCCTCCACGGGCCAGTAATATATGCATTTACTTTACCTCCATATTCAACAGAAAGGGCATCGGGAAGATGCCCAAACAATGCTATTGTAAACTTTTATTCAGCTGCTGTATAGTCAGATGGTACTGTTATATTGAACTTTTCACAACGTGCAGCAACATATTTCTTGACTGGATCACCGTAGTATTCAATCGGCATTTCTGAAACCTTCGCTTCACCGGAAAGAATCTTTTCAGCCATCTTGGCTGTTGTAACACCCAGTTCATAGTAGGAAATGGAAAGAGCGGCGATACCACAACCTGTCATGATGCCTTCTTCACCGGCGATGATCGGTGTGCCTGCCTGAGAAGCAACGGAGTCGATTGCTTCTGTGCAGGATGCTGCTGTGTTATCTGTTGGGATATACAGTGCATCACTTTCTGCACATGCTGTAGCTGTAACCTGAGCTACATCGTTGGAGTCAGCGAATGTATATGCTGTAACAGTCTTGCCTGCCTTTTCCAGCTCAGCCTGAACAACCTTTGCCTGATATACGGAGTTTGGTTCACCAGAGCAGTAGAGAATACCGATTTTCTTTGCTTCCGGGAGAAGTTCATCAAACATGGCTGCCTGCTGCTCTAATGGAGCAAGGTCGGATGTACCGGATACATTGGTTCCTACTGTTCCATCGAAATCCTTGATATCCAGTGCTGTACCGTATTCAGTAACGGAAGTACCTAATACCGGAATTGTGGAAGTTGCAGATACAGCTGCCTGCAGAGCTGCAGTCGCATTTGCCAGAATGAGGTCAACTTCTTCATTCGCCAGTGTTGTTGCGATGGATGAGCATGTAGCTGCTTCACCGGCTGCATTCTGGATGTCAAAGTTGTCATCTGTAAGACCTAGGTCAGCCTTCAGTGTTTCAACAAAGCCTTGTGTTGCTGCATCAAGTGCCGGGTGTGGTGCAAGCTGGATGACACCGATCAACAGTTCACTGTTGTCCTTTGTGGATGTCGCAGATGATCCTGTGGAAGCTGCAGAGCCGCCGACAGAACATCCTGCCATTGTGGCAGCAAGTCCAAGTGCTGCCATTTTCTTCATAATTTGTTTCATTTTTACACTCCTTTGTAATATTTTTCAGATATGTGTAATTCTATTCCTTTTCTGTTGTATGCGCAACGAAAACATTTCTGATTTCATGTGAAAGAAGAAAAATACAATGAAAATAACAAAACATGTTTTCATTTGGATAAAACGTGGTAAGATATAGCAGAAAACGAAGAAAAAGACGAGTAGTACGGCTGAAGTTCTGAAAAGAGAGAGGGAACAGGTGAAAGCCCTTGGATGAATCCCGTATGAAGCTGCTTTGGAGTGCAGCCAATCCCTGCCGCAGATCTGCGTTACAGATGCAATTAAGGTGCATGTACAGACGTACATGAATCAGGATGGTACCGCGTAAAACTACGTTCCTGCTGTTTCAGGAACGTTTTTATTTTCAGGAGGTAAACAATATGAATGAAAAAAATCTGACAGGTAATCAGATCCGCCAGATGTTCCTTGATTTCTTTGCTGAAAAAGGATTCATGATCGAACCAGGCGCATCTTTGATCCCACATGACGACCCGACACTGTTATGGATCAATGCCGGTGTATCCGCACTCAAGAAGTACTTTGACGGTACAGAAAAACCGAAGAGTCCAAGAATTGCCAATGCACAGAAGTCCATCCGTACAAACGACATCGAAAATGTAGGTAAGACAGCACGTCATCATACATTCTTTGAAATGCTCGGTAACTTCTCCATCGGTGACTATTTCAAGCAGGAAGCCATTCCGTGGGCATGGGAATTTCTGACAAGTGAAAAGTGGATCGGTTTTGATCCAAAGCGCCTGTATGTTACAGTCTATCCGGATGATCAGGAAGCGTATGATCTTTGGGTAAAGACAGGTATGATCGAATCCCATATCCGTAAGTCTGATGACAACTTCTGGGAAATCGGAAGAGGACCTGGCGGACCGGATACAGAGCTGTATTATGACCGTGGCGAAAAGTATGATCCTGAAGGAATCGGGGAAAGACTGTTTTTTGAAGATATTGAAAACGACAGATATGTTGAACTGTGGAACATTGTCTTCTCCCAGTATGACTGCAGACCTGGGGAAGTGGAAAGAAGCCAGTACAAGGAACTGCCGCAGAAGAACATCGATACAGGTATGGGTCTTGAAAGACTGGTATGCATGGTACAGGATGGTGAAACAAACTTTGATACAGACCTGTTCCTTCCGGTTATCTGTGAAACGGAAAAGTATGCAAAGCATACCTATGCAGAAAAGGAATACAAGATGGCATACAGAGTCATTGCCGACCATATCCGAACAGTTACATTTGCAATCGCAGATGGTGCCATGTTCTCCAATGAAGGCAGAGGCTATGTCTTAAGAAGAGTTCTGAGAAGAGCAGTTCGTTACGGCATCAAGCTTGGCATTGAAGGTGCATTCATGTACAGACTTGTTTCTGTTGTTGCGGAAAACATGAAGGCATACTATCCATATGTATGTGAAAAGGTATCCCTGATCGAACGTCTTGTCCGCAATGAGGAAGAATCCTTCCACCGCACACTTGCCAATGGTGAAGCTCTGCTGAATGAAGCACTCAAGGATCACGCTGATACAAAAAAACTGCCGGGTGAAGTTGTTTTCAAGCTGTATGATACATATGGATATCCAAAGGAACTGACAACCGAAATCGCTGAGGATGCCGGTTATACCATCGATGAAGAAGGATTCAATCGTGAAATGGAAGCACAGAAACAGCGCGCAAGAGATGCCCGTGGTGATCTGCAGTCCATGCATGGTCAGTCCGCTGATCTGATGGACTTCACGGAAGAATCCGTATTTACAGGTTACACAGACAGCACATGCACAGGTAAAGTCATCGGCTTGTTCAAGGATGGCGAACGTGTATCACAGCTGGATGGAGAAGGAGATGTGATTCTTTCTTCCACATGCTTCTATGCAGAAAGCGGTGGTCAGTGTGCCGATACAGGAACACTGTGGAATGACAGCTTTAAAGCACATG
>JAEDEK010000009.1 GCA_016293365.1 Bulleidia sp.
CAATTCCTCCCGCAGATGAATCAGCAGGATTCCTTGGCACATTCTTCATTGAAAACGGACTGTCATCGCAGTCCGCTTTTTTATATGTCTTTTTCGTTTCTTTCCAATGAGCGATGTGTGTCAAATCCTTCCGGATATCTTTTCTTCAGCTTTTCAATATTTGCTTCCAGAATATCTTCCAGATTCAGATCCAGTGCAGTTGCTGCTTCAGCAAGATACCAGGCGATATCTCCAAGCTCTTTGGCCAGATGTTCTTTGTCCAGCTGATGCCCCTGTGCCAGCCACTTTTTGACAATATCAATTGCTTCACCGGACTCGCCACATAATCCCATGACACTGTTGATCAGTACATCTTTCTGAGTCAAGGCAGGATTCAGTGTAGTCATTGCAAGTGTCTGATATTCATTGATTTCCATTGTTTCCCTCCAGAAGATGAATCATGGTCTTCAGATCCTCAATGACCATTGCCCTCTTCTTTTTTTCTATCTGTATGTTTTCACCTGTCACAATATAAGATGGTAATACCCGGATGCCACGATACATGTATACATTATTTCTCAGCTTATAAGTAACTATGGATGGAATGAGGTTTCTGCCTGTTTCTGATTTCACGATCCGGTTGAACATCTTCTTTGCGACATCGCCATTCAATACAATGACTTCAAGATCCTTCCGTTCAGACAAAGTCTTCCTGAATGCAGGCATGCTTTCTTCCATCTGTAAAGAAGTAATTTTCCTTCCCTGCTTGGGAGTGTTTACTGCATTGATGACTGTAATTCCGGATTCATCAATATCCTTCATCGAACGAAAACCGATTCCAGCTTCCTGAAACAGTGAGATCAGAGAACCTGCGTATGCCCCTGTATCAGATCCATGAAAATCCTGTCTGGGATCATCCGGTACAACTTCATTGATCAGTAATGCGCGGATTGCTTTAACATCAGTCATACATATTCGTATACCGCATGTTTTCCACAAATGGTAATGCCTCACTCATATCTGTGATTGTTCCGATAATGGAACGGTACTTTGTAAATTCATCCGTTAAGGCAGGGTTTTCAATCGCAAGGATTCTGGCTCCCGCAAGATCTGCCCCTTTGATCCCGGACAGAGAATCTTCAAAAACAAGTTGATGATCAATGGCTCCAAGACGGAAGAATGCTTCAATATACATCTCTGTCTTATCCTGATAGGAACCATCATCATAAACGATGGTGGAAGGATCCAGCCACCATTCCAGATGGAATGTATCCACAAAGAAATCAATGTTTTCCTTAATCGATGCACTGGCAATGGTAAAAGGAATTCTGTTATCCAGCAGATAGTCAAACAGTTCATTACAACCAGGGCAAAGATGTGCTCCACCTGGAGTGGACATGACCAGATCCCTGTACATCTGTTCCTTTCGTGCGGAATACATCTCACATTCCCTCTGCGTAAATCTGCCATTTGATAATCTGCGGAAGATCTCGACATTCGGAACACCTGCACATGTCTTTTCCATTTCCCGCATATCCATATGCTCCCCACAGATTTCCATCTTCAGCGCATCAAAAGCTGCCAGATGATACTCACTGTCAAAAAACAGGGTTCCATTAAAATCAAATACGACACCATTCAGCATATTCACACCATCATATACGGAAACGGATCCGTCTTTCTTTTCAGAATGATCTCAAGAGCTTTGATGATGATTTCATGATCTCCTCCTTCATGAAGACCTGAAACCGTTACGGTATATTTCCACTTTCCATTGATCCGGATCGGAAATGCACCACCGGAAGAACAATACGTTTCATTGAATACAGGCTGATGCCCTGATGTTACAGCTGCGACATAGGCATACAGACTGCTGTGTCCGCAGGAAATCGCACTGCTACGCTTACCATTCATGTATTTCAGATTGGCTTCTGTTTTTCCATCCTGTAATACGCGGATGATTTCAAGCTGCTGATCTTCATCAAAAACACTGACGGATATGTTCCGATCATAGTCTTTCTGCAGATCAAGGATTGTCTTAACAAGCATCCATGCACCATTATAATCAAAAGACGCATACTGCAGCACTTCCTCCTGCCTTTCAAGCAGTTCTACTGCTTTCTCATCATAGCTGTATCCTTTTCTGATGGTATCCAGGATACGGGCACAGTTTTTGGATACCGATAATGGTACGACATCGCTTTCTTTCCTGCCCTGTCTGATCAGCTGAACAAAATGATGAATCTGACCATAGAAGTCATCATACACATATGGCTTTTCCATGATATAGCGATGCTCATTATGGGAAATGACTTCCGCCTTTACCGGTCGATGCAGATCATATACAGTTATACTGCCCTTTGTACCATGAAGGACTGCCTTCTTTTCCTTTTTCCGATCAAAGGCGCATTCCAGTCTTACCCTGAATCCATTCTCTTCCAGGCAGGCATCTGTATACAGATCCACTCCATCTCTGTAAACTGCTTTGATGGAGGTCAGTTTCAGATCATGCGGTGCATAATCTTCGATCCATCCGGCATTATAGATACCTTCATCCAGCAGTGCTCCTCCACCTGTCGGATTCAGATAATACAGATCCGTTCTGGAAAGATCTGCCAGAGAACAAAGACTTGTATCAACACCGACAATCTTTCCGATTGTACCGTTTTCAACTGTTTTCCGGATTTCATCATACAATGGAACAAATCTTGTTTTAAGTGCCTCCATGCACAACACACCAGTCTGCCTGGATACCGCTATGACCTCATCAACTTCTTCTTCACTTAGACAAAGCGGCTTTTCACATAAGACAGGTTTTCCTGCTTTCAGACACTGGATGATCCACTCCTTATGATAAGCATGTGGAACTGAGATATACACAGCATCCACATCCGGATCATTCACAATATGGTCAAACCCGGCATATGCCTTGATGTTTCCATACTGACACGCAAAAGCATCCGCTTTACCCTGTGTACGGCAGCTGATCGCATACAACTGGCTGTCCGTTTCATTCTGCAGTGCTGCGACAAATCGATGTGCGATCCGCCCGGCACCGATAATCCCCCATCTGATCATGGTCCGCCTCCCTTTGTAAAAAACATCCTTATCGTTTGTTTTCATAATAAGGATGTTTCTCAATATATTCTTCATATGCCAATGTGATGATATTCGCCGTTAAAAGGAATTTTAATGGATGGTCTTCAAAGTGCATGTTGTTAGGAATATATATGATACGATTGAACATCGCATCCTCTTTGAGATCCGTATTTCCGGTAATCATCCAGATCTTTGGGATTTTCATGACATTTCTGTTTTCTCTGTTGACGAAGATACGATCGAAGAACTGACCTGAATTGGAAAAAATGATAAACAGGTCATCTTCACTTGCGTGCAGAATTGCTTCTGTCTGCAGGGAATAGATTGCCGGAGCAAGAATGACTTTACCAGCCAGACATAACTCTTCCTGCAGCTGTAATGCCGGCAGATATGCCTGCATACTGCCCATGACATAAACCTTGGAATGGGTTGCGATATCCCTGGCCAGCTCATGGACTTTCGTATAATCCATGGTACGATGCAGGTCCGTTACAACCTGGGAGATTTCAAGAAGATATTCCTCACTGTTACCACGTCGGCGTGGATTCATCAGAATATCATGCCAGTGGTCACTGGAACGGTTCAGCTCATCCATCAGTTCATTATAATCTTCATAACCGATTTTCCGACAGAATCTGGAAATCGTTGATTTGGACACCATACAGGCATCTGCCAGATTCTGAATACTGATTCCTCGAATCACACTCAGATAACGTAAGATATGAAAAGCAATAATATAATCTACCGAATCAGGAGCCTCATGGTTGATCTGTTCTAATAAAATAAATACCAGTCTGTTCATAATCTTATTTTTCGTTTCTATTCAATCTGCACATATTGTAACCTTTTTCCATCAATAAAAAAAGGCCGTTATGAAAACGGTCTCACCGAAAAAGAAAGAATTATGCAGTATTATCACTGCAATATCATTATGAACTGTTATTTGAAAGTTTCATGAAATTTCCCATTTTGGGAATTTGACATGAAATTTACGCATTCAGGTTGACATACAGGATGACCTGTTTCACTTCCAGAGTATCCAATCTGTCATGTGTTACAGATATCTGATTTCCCATGCATGCATCTGATCAAGTTCATGATCAAGATGAATCCAATGATGTGCACCTTCCACAAGATCAAGGGTGCACGAGTTATCATGCACGAACCGTTGTACTGTCTCATACGGAATCATTTCGTCTTCTTCTGGATACAGAATATGTGTGTTTTCAGATACTGCATGAACCGTATGCTGTTTTGCATACATCAGGTATCTCCATGAAAGAACCGTTCCATCTGCACAGATGATTTCCTGCTTCTGCTGCAGTATATCTTCATCCACGCCATGCATCTTTATCATTCCTGCGATCAATGTATGCATATCCAGCAATGGGGAAGAATACAGGCAACACGAAAACTGTTCCTTCTGATATGCACATAAGGAAAACCATACACCGATACTGACAGCACGTATGCTGATGTTATCCCATCTTTCCCTGCTCCAGGCAAGAATCGCCTTCAGCTCAGGTTCAACATCCCATGGTACAAACGCCGCCTCGTCACTTCTTCCACCATGCTTTGGCAAATCGACGGAAAGGACCTGATAACCTGCATCACATGCATGACTCGCAAAATGCAGTGCTTCTTCCTTATTGCCACCCTGTCCATGCAGATACAGAAAGAGTCGATCACTGCCTTCACCATACAGTACAGCAGGGATCTTTCCGATTTCAAATAATGCATGCTTCATAGTATCCTCCTAAGAAAAAGGGAACCGTGAGGCTCCCAGTCTTATTAACCATTGATTCTTGCTTCGTCAGATTCGATTTCTGCTTCCAGAGAATCGATTTCTCTCAAACGGTTGCGATATTCGATTTCAGCATCTTCCTTCATTGTAGGATTTGCTGCAATCTTGATTCTGTATTCAGCATCTTCCAGCTTTCTCTTTAAAGAATCCAGCTGCTTTTTCTTACCTTCCAGTTCAGAAGAAATTCTGGAAATAGCAAAGTTCTTCTTGACCTGCCAGAAGGATTCCTTGACTTCATTGAATTCATCCCACAGAGCATTGTTGTTTTCACGGCCGGAATAACCGATCTTCTTCCATTCTCTGTCGAGTTCCTTCATGCGTTCTGTTGCAGCCTTGCCGTAATCCTTCTTGTCAGCAATCTGTCTTGCTTCTTCAATCAGAGCCTTCTTTGCTTCAATGGATGTATTCCATTCTGTCTTTCTCTGTGCGAAGAATGCATCTCTCTGCTTGCGGAAACCAGTACGTACCTGATTGAATTCCTTCCAGAGTTCATCATCTGTTTCACGTTCCGCTCTTCCGGATGCCTTCCATTCTTCAAACAGTGCATCCATCTTTGCACCAGCTTCCTTATAGCTCTTGACATTGGCAGCAAGTTCCTTTGCACGCGCAATGATGTCTTCCTTCTTTTCCTTTGCAGCCTGCTGTGCTTCTGCTCTGCCGGCATTATATGCCTGCTGCTTTGCACGCAGTTCCTTTTCAACGCTGTTGAGAACAGACTTGTATTTTCTGTCTGCTTCACTGCCTGCAGATCCGAGGGAAAGCAGTTCTTCTCTGAGTGCTCTGACCTGATTGCGGGCATCGCGGAAGTTACCTGCATTTCTAAGTTCTTCTGCCTTGGCAACGATTTCTTCCTTCTTGGCAGCGACAGCCTTACGCTGTTCAAGTCTTGGTGCAAATTCTGCTACCGCAGAATCAAAACGTTCTTTCAGTTCTGTTTCCTTTGCTGTATTGAAGCAAGGCTGTCCATCCCATTCTTCCTTCAGTTTTGCCAGAACTTCTTCATCACCATCCACACCTCTGGATGTTTCTTCCATCTTACGGCAGAGTTCACGCTTTGCCTCAATGGCATTTCTGAGCACATTCAGTGCATCTTCCTTATATTCGGTGCCATACTCTGTCTGTCCGCCTTCTTCTGCAGAATGTTCCCAGACAAACATTGTGTAATCACCATTCACTTCAATGCCAAACCAGCGTCCGTGTCCATCAGCAACACCTTCTCTTGCTTCTACAGGATTACCATTCTCGTCTTTCGCACCATAGAGAATTTCTACTGTTTTTCCGTCAAAAGTTTTCTGTGCTCTGATTTTTTCTTTAGCAAATCTGTCATTAAATTCAGGTTTCTTCATATCCATACCCCACAAATCAAATCTCTACTGTATATTTTACTACAGATTCTCTGCATTTTATCAGGAAAATGCAATGACCACAATGTTTTATTGATCTGAATTGAAAAATACTTTCACTTCCCGTTTCATAAAAAGGTGTATGGAGCATCAGTTCCATACACCTGAGATCTTTATTCGGTACGTAATGCTTTGACCGGATCACTCTTGGCAGCCTTATTGGAAGGAATAATACCACCGATCATTGTCAGAATGACACTTAACGCAATCAGTATGATGGCACCCTGAACAGGCAATACGGCATTGACATCCGTATTCCCGGCAAGAGCATGGATCAGTGCATTGCCAGGAACCAGCAGAAGCAGTGTCACACCGATTCCGATCAGTCCTGCCAGCAGGCCTGTAATGAATGTTTCGGCATTGAAGACATTGGATACATTTCTTTTCGAAGCACCGATGGCACGCAGTACGCCGATTTCCTTCTGTCTTTCCAATACACTGATATAGGTAATAATACCGATCATGATTGAAGATACAACAAGAGAAATGGCGACAAAGGCAATCAGCACATAACTGATTGTATCGATGATATCCGTAACGGATGACATCAGTGTCGCAACTGCATCCACATACAGAATTACCTTTTCTTCTTCTCCTTTTGCTTCCACCATGTCATTGTATCTGTCGATGATGTTTTTGACTTCTGTCTTTGCATCAAAGTCAACCGGATAGATGACAATGGAAGATGGATCCGAAAGATCCTCATAGCCAAAAGAGGACAGATTGTCTTCATAGGAAGTGGAAGTGGCACTCATCATGGATACCATCGCATTGGAAAGTCTGCTCATATCCATGTTCATGGAGAAGGCATCTTTCAGAGCGTCAGCGTTAAAAGAAAATCCATTCTGCATTCCGGAAGTCATCATGGAAACAAGGCTGTTCTGTAAGGAAGAAGACAACTGTTCCATACCGGAAGATACAGCAGAGCCAAGCTGAGTGGAAGCATTGTTCATGATCTGATTCATGATACCATCCACATTCAGCATCCTGGAAAGGTCATCCGTGATGATCTTTACAGCGGATTCGCTTTCCAGATATGCATCCCACTGTTTCTGGATCATCTGTGTATCCACTTCACCATAGATAGCAGTATAGTCACTGTTGAGAGCGTTTACGATCTGTTCCACATCCTGTTGTGTAAATGTGATATCCAAAGATGTCAACCAGGATGTCATGATGGAAGCAGCCTGCTCACTCTGCATATACGCCTGCATGCCTGAAGTCGGATCAGCAGGATCATAATACGACGAATGCACATAGTCATCCATCAGATCGGACTGCAGTTTCTGTAAAGACTGCTGTACCTGAGCACTGTTCATCTTTCCGGAAAGGATCGTGTTGATATTATCTTTCAGAATCTGCTGTGGTCTTTCACTTTCCAGATATTTCTGCATGTTGGTGGTCTGGGATGTCAGTTCTGAATTGTTTTTCACAAAATCATCCGCAACATCCTTTGCCAGTGTTTCAAAGTCAATGTTACTGACATCCACCTGGATTCCATCCAGCAGCTTTTCCAGATCCATGGAGGAAAGGTTCAGACCGGACAGATCAACAGATGATGTATCGAAGACAAATGCACCCGGGTTAATGGAGAAAGCATTGGAAATGGCATCTGTATTCACAGAAAACAGATCTTCCATCACGAAACCTTCGTTTTCTTTTTTACCGAATGCCTCACCTGTCAGTACATTGACATCCGGGTTTTCCATCTGTGCTTTTACCACTTCACTTTCAGAAGCATTTTTTACTGTAGTTTCAATCAGATCATGGCTGAAGGCAATTCCGTTTGTAAGCACGCCGGTTACGGATGGATCAGATGACTGCACTACACCGACAATGGTCAGCGGCTGTGCCTGCTTTACAAGCTCTTTCATATATGCATCATCTTCACGCATATCCGTATAGACATTCAGATTTTCATCTTTGACATAACAGTCCCCAGCATTGACAAGTTTCAACTCAATTCCGATGAAATCCTGATATCTGTATGTTCCCTTTTCAGTTTCCACTTCTTCCGAAGCAGAAGAGGAAACATTTCTGATCAACGCTTCAAATTCGGAATAATCCTTCATTCCAAGAGAATACAGTACCATATCCGTGACTCTTCCACTGTCCGATAAGACGATCACGGCCTCATTTTCATTTTCAGGCCATCTGCCTGCTCTGACATCATAACTGCCTTTATACAACGAATCCTGCTGTGGTAAAGCAGAAAATACAGAGGTTGAGAACATGGAGGAATAGATGGAGCTGGTCGGCATCAGACCGGAACTCTGCAGCATGGTATTCGGATTGACCTGATGAATCTCATCCTTTTCATCCACCATGTAAACAAGAGGTTCTACATTGTACTTATATTCCACTGCACGGACATGATCATCAATACCGGATTTCCCTGAATCCAGATATGCTTTGAATGATGCCAGATCATTTTCCGCAATGGTGGACATCATGGAAGAGATGACACTGCTTTCCTTTACCTCACCCTCTTTTTCTTCCAGCATGGAGGAATGTCCTTCCATCATGGATGTCATACGCATGGCGTTGCCCGTAATTTCAAGTGGGTATTCGGATAATGCATTTTCTTCTGTCTGATGAATGTATGTATTGACACCATTACTCAATGACAGAATCGCCGCAATACCGATGATGCCGATGGATCCAGCAAAGGATACAAGCAGTGTTCTTGTCTTTTTGGTTAAAAGGTTATTAAAGGAAAGAGAAAGCGCAGTCAGAAATGACATGGATGCCTTACCCATATTTTCATGACGTATCGGTTCATCTGTTTCCTTGATTTCATATGGATCCGTATCATCCAGGATCCTGCCGTCCCTGACGGATACGATTCTTGTAGCATACTGATGCGCCAGTTCAGGATTGTGGGTAACCATGACAACAAGCCTGTCTTTTGCCACTTCCTTTAAAAGATCCATGACCTGAATACTTGTTTCTGAATCCAGAGCCCCAGTCGGTTCATCCGCCAGCAGGATATCCGGATCATTGACCAGTGCACGTGCCAGAGCAACTCTCTGCATCTGGCCACCGGACATCTGATTTGGTTTTTTATGTGCCTGTTCCTTTAACCCTACAGCTTCCAGAGCCTGTAATGCCCGCTGTTTTCTATCACTTCTGCTGATACCGGAAATGGTTAGCGCAAGCTCGACATTTGCCAGCACAGTCTGATGAGGAATCAGGTTATAGGACTGAAAGACAAAACCGATCGTATGATTACGATAGGAATCCCAGTCTGCATCTGTGTATTTCTTTGTGGAAATGCCGTTGATGATCAGATCTCCGGAATCATACCGATCCAGACCACCAATGATATTCAGCAGGGTTGTCTTACCCGAACCGGATGGTCCAAGGATCGCTACAAATTCATTATCGCGCAGATTCAGGGACACGCCATCCAGTGCTTTCTGAACAAGATCTCCTGTTCTGTATTCTTTTGTGATCTCTTTTATCTGTAACATAATTGCATTTCTCCCTGATTGTGCCAAAATAGTAAAGGAATTACATTCACATGTCCATTGACAAACTTCCAAAAATGAATACACAGGAGGGATTTTCATGAAAAACATACATGTCTTTACAGCGGATGTCGACCGTACATTACGCAATACCGGCGCAGGAATCCCCGGCCCGATGACCTTGTCTGCTTTTGAAAAGCTTCATCAGAAAGGATGGCTCATCGGAATTGAATCCGGTCGTCCTTTATGGCAGGAGATGGAAGACCATCATAACCAGTGGAATCTTTCCTTTCAGTTTGATTTTATTATCGGTCTCAATGGCGGTGAACTGATGGATAACCTGAATCACACCATCGAAAGATATAACATGCTTTCCACGGAAGATATCAGGAAAATTGTTGAGGCAGTGATTCCTTTTGGGGCAAATCCGTTCATGTATCGGGATGGTTACATGTTTGCACTGCACACCGATGAAGGTACGGAAGCTTCTGCTTTACGCCATAACTCCAGGGTGGAGTTTGCGAAGACCTTATCTGATATGTGGGAAATGGAAACATCCAAGATACTTGTCAGAATTGATACGCTGGCTGACCCGGAAGGCTTTGTGAAATACTGCCAGAAACATCTTACCAGTGAAACAGTGACATGCTTTAAAACTACACCTTTCATGTTTGAATTCCAGTCCCCGCTGAACTCCAAGGGAACCGCATTACATCGTTTCTGTACAGCACATGACATTGATCCACAGGAAGTCATCGCATTCGGCGATTCCGAAAATGATATTCCAATGATGGAATATGCCGGAACATGTGTTGCTGTGGACAATGCCATGGATGAAGTCAAAGCAGTTGCGCATGCGATCTGTCCATCTGTTGATGATGATGGCGTCGGAAAATATCTGTACGAAACATTCCTGCAACAATAAAACAATGGCCATACCTCTCCGTATGACCATTTTTCTTTACTTCAGATAATCTTTCATTGTCTTTTCTGCACCATCGATTTTTGCAAAATCTGTGCAGAAATCAGATACCGCCTGATCAATGGCTGCATTTCTGACAAAGCCATCAATAACATCCGGCGCAGCTGTAGCGGAACCTACACCATAGGCACAGAGTTCCTTGACCTGCTGGCTGTTTTTGAAGGATGCCGCAAGAACGATACAGTCCATATCATTACGGACAAGGATATCATGGATCTCCTTTGTAACCGCAATGCCATCATATCCCATATTATCAATGCGATTAACATATGGAGCCACATAGGATGCACCGGCTTTCGCTGCAAGATATGCCTGCATTGGCGTATAGACAACCGTACCGCAGGTCGTAATTCCCATTTCCTTCAGCTTTTTCATTGCCTTGAATCCTTCAGGAATGGAAGGAATCTTGACGATGGTTTCCCTGCCGAAAGCTTCTGTAATCGCAACTGCATCTTCAATCATGCCTTCTGCATCCAGTGGTACTGCCTGGACAAACAGCGGATCGTTACCGATGATGGAACGGATTTCGCTCAGCACTTCCTTTGGATCTCTTCCTGATTTATACAGGATGGATGGGTTTGTTGTCACTCCATCTACCGGGTACAGATCATACAGTCTTCTGATCTGTTCTGTATTGGCATCATCAATGAATAATTTCATATCGGTCTGTGTTCTCCTTTTTCTTATAGACTCTGTTCGGTTCTTCCAATGATATCATCCTGTGTCTTGCGGGACAGGACATTGAAGAAAGCACTGTAGCCTGCAACTCTGACAATCAGATCCTTATGGTTTTCCGGATGGTTCTGTGCATCAATCAGTGTTTCCCTGGATACAATATTGTACTGTACATGATAGCCATGCAGACGGTTGAAGAAGGCACGGATCAACATTTCCAGCTTTGCCTTGTTTTCCTCTGTGGAAATCATCTGTGGTGTCATCTTCTGATTCAGCAGTACACCACCTGTGATCTTTTCCGTCGGCAGCTTGGATACGGATTTGAATACTGCTGTAGGACCATGCTTATCACAGTTATGTGCCGGCGAGCATCCTTCCGCCAGAGGTTCAAACGCCTTTCTGCCATCCGGTGTAGCCTTTGTTCCCATACCCTGACCGACATTGGCGGAGATGGAAGAAGTGCCACCATAGCGGATACCACCAATCGGTCCTCTGCCGAATCTTGTATTCGGATACTTTGTGATTTCATCCAGATACGGTTCATATGCTTCCACGACAAGCTGATCGACACTGTCATCATCGTTGCCGTATTTCGGTGCATCTTCAATCAGCATCTTCTGAATCTTCTGATTTTCAACAGATGTAAAGTCATCCAGGATGGCATCCCATAACTGCTGTGGTGTGATCTTTTTCTCATCATATACAAGCTTTTTAATTGCTGACAAAGAGTCTGCCATATTGGCAATACCGACCTGTAAACCGGAAATGAAGTCATAGACAGCGCCACCTTCCTTGATGGACTTACCACGTCCAAGACAGTCATCCGTCAAAGTGGAACACAGAATATCCGGTACATCTCTTTCACTTGCCTTGTCGATTGCATTTTCAACAATCACGCTGTAACGTGTCATTTCACGCAGGCTTTCTTCCCATGCTTCCATCAGCTGTTCATAGCTGTTCATTTCCGTAAACATGCCATGACCTTTGACAAACCGTTTTCCGCTTGTCAGATCTACGCCATCATTCATAACACAAAGCAGCAGGCGTGGGAAATTGATATAGGACATACCTGTGCAACGGTATCCCCACTTGCCAGGAACGGCTGTTTCTACACAGCCGATTGCACTGTAGTTATAGGCATCTTCTTTTTTCACACCCCAGTTGATGAAGGATGGAATGATGACTTCATCATTGTTGAAAGCAGGCATGCCAAAGCCAAGCTTCATGACTTCAATGCACTCATCAAAGAACTGCTGATTCAGATTGGCATGGTATCTGACTGTCAGGTTAGGCTGTGTCAGACGTGTCTGAGCAACAGAGCGCAGAACAAGCCAGCTGAGTGGATTGACAGCATCCTTTCCATCCGTCGTCTGACCACCGATTGTAACATTCTGATACATCGGCGATCCGGCGGATGAAAGTGTGTGTGCCTGAGATCTGACCTTGTTGATGGTCAATGTCTTGATCCAAAGATTTGTCAGCATCTCCAGAGCTTCATCTTCTGAGATTCTGCCTTCATCGATATCCTTCCTGAAGTATGGATACATGTATTGATCAAATCTTCCATAGCTTAAGGAATGACCATTGGATTCAATCTGCAGGATCAGCTGAATAAACCAGACAGACTGCACTGCTTCATGGAACGAAGAAGCCGGTTCATATGGAACCCTTGCACATACTTCACTGATTTCATAAAGTTCTGCACGTCTTGTTTCGTTTATCTCCTTTTCCGCCATCTGCTTTGCCAGTGCACTGTAGCGTAGTGCATACGTATGCACGGCATCAATGACTGTCAGAACGGATTTATAGAATACATTCTTATCAATGTTTTCCGGCACTGTGAAGTCCAGCTGACTCTGCAGCTGACGTGCTCTTTCCTCAAATCCCTTCAATCCGTATTTCAGCAGTTTTTCATAGTTGACCGCAAGATGGGCATCTCCTGCATTCAGTTTTCCTTCCATACCGAATACGCCGGTTTCCATAAAGACACTGACTTCATCCGGCAACAGTGCTTCCCCTCTTGCACGAAGGTTGTTGTTTTCCCAGAATGGAGCAATCTCTCTTAACTGTTTCTTTGTTTCTTGCGTGATGTAGAATACATCACCGTCTCTTTTTTCAAACAGATCCAGTTCATTCAGAACAAATTCCATCGTATATTCCGGAAAGATCGGAGCATTACAGTTTTTTGTTGCCTGATTACCGACGATCAGAGTGTCATCTTCAATGTAGATGGACATTTTTTCCAGAATGTTTTTCAGCATCAGTGCACGCACCATATAACGTGGCTGATTCTGACTTCTGCGGTAGCTTTCCGTCGCAAGAACCGCACGCTGTGCATCAATATAAGGTTTTTCATCAAGCACCTGCTGTCTGAAGTGCTGCATTCTTTCTGTCAGTTTACCGAAGTGAGCTGTGTTTTCCATATCTTTCCTTTCATTCGTAACTATTATCAGTTGTATTTACATTTCAAATGTAATCTATAATCTGTTTTATGTCAATTATTTCTTATTTTATTTCCTATATTAGTTTCATTCGTAAGCCTATCATCTTGTAAACGAACAGAATCATGGTATAATCAGCATGGAAGTGAAGGTATACAGAAAATGAGAAAAGCAGATCGAACAAAAACAGGTACTGTATTCAATATTCAGAAGTTTTCCGTCAATGACGGTCCTGGCATCCGTACTGTTGTATTTTTCAAAGGATGTCCGCTGCACTGTAAATGGTGTGCCAATCCGGAAAGCCAGTTGCCAAAAGTACAGTTGTTCCACGATGTGAAAAAATGCATCCGCTGCAGACACTGTATGGAAGTCTGTCCAAAGCATGCCGTTTCCTACGAAAACAACAGGATTCATATCAACCACAGTCTATGTAATGCATGTGGTGAATGTATCAGTGAATGTCCAGGTTCTGCCTTAAGTAAAGAAGGCTATGAAACAACTGTAGATAAAGTCATTCAGGAAGTCATGCAGGATGAAGTATTCTACGAAGAAAGCGGTGGAGGTATTACCCTGTCTGGTGGTGAGCTGTTCATGCAGTGGCAGTTTGCCGAAGAAATCCTGCTTGCCGCAAAAGAGGAAGGTCTGCACACATGCTGTGAAACAACAGGTTTTGTCAAAGAAGAGATCTTTGAAAGAATCATTCAACTTGTCGACCATGTCTTTTTTGATGTCAAACATTACGACAATCAGAAACATCAGGAAGGCACCGGTGTGGAACAGACGCTGATCCTTTCCAACCTGAAAAAAGCAGTATCCATGAATAAAACGGTTTTACCAAGAATTCCTGTCATTCCTGGATTCAACGATTCTCTCCAAGATGCAGCAGGTTTTGCACAGGTACTAAAAAATGCCGGCGCAACGCGTGTACAGCTGCTGCCGTTCCATCAATTCGGCGAAAACAAGTATGATCTATTGGATCAGCCATATGCCTACCATGATACGACTGCCCTGCATCGGGAAGATCTTGAAGAATACAGAAACATCCTTGTACAGGCTGGTATCGATGCATTTTTCTGAGTTTGCATATGAACGAAAGAACAAATCACATTCTGGAAATCCTGACAGATGAAAAGACTGCAGAAGTTGCTTCTTTGGCACAGCGCCTGCAGGTATCTCAGGTCACCATCCGTAAAGATCTCGATTTTCTGGAAAACAAAGGGCTCATCCATCGTGAACATGGATATGCAAGGCTTTCCAACCCGGATAATATGAACGGAAGACTTGCCTACCACTATGAAGCAAAAAAGGAAATCGCGCAGGCGGCAGCCGGTCTTGTCCAGGATGGAGATACCATCATGATTGAAAGCGGCAGCTGCTGTGCAATCCTGGCAGATACACTTTCCACACAGAAAAAGAATCTGACCATCATTACAAACAGTGCCTTTATCGCATCCTACATTTCTTCTTCTGATACACATGTCATTCTGCTTGGCGGAGATTATCAGAAGGATTCACAGGTCAACGTAGGGCCACTTGTCAGATTATGTGCAGAAAACTGGTGCGTATCCCGCTTCTTCATCGGTGCGGATGGATACTCATCCCGTTTCGGTTTCTCAAATGCCGATCCATTGCGTGCTCAGGCGGTGCGTGATATGGCTCTGCAGGCACAGCAGGTCATTGTACTGACGGAAAGCAGCAAGTTTACTTCCCCTGCCCGCAACCCATTGAATCTGAAAAACGGTATTTCCACCGTGATCACAGATCATCACATTCCTTCTTCCTGCAAAGAAGAGCTACAGAAAGAAAGCATCACACTCATTGAGTGCTGATGCTGTTTTTGCAGAAAAGGTGTCTTCACCTGGAAGACACCATGGATTAACATAATTCAGCAAGCATGTAGATCAGCTGTTCACTCTTTTCCCAGCCAAGACATGGGTCAGTGATGGATTTACCATATACCGTTCCATCTGTTGACTGGCAGCCATCCACCAGATAGCTTTCGACCATCAGACCTTTGACAAGACTTCTGATCTGCGCTGATTCTTTTCTGGAACGCATGACATCACATGCAATACGGATCTGCTGTTCATACTGTTTACCGGAATTGGAATGGTTGCAGTCAACAATACATGCCGGATTCTGCAATCCACTCTTTTCATACAGATGATACAGTTCCATCAGATCTTCATAGTGGTAGTTGGCATGGGCATTGTTGAATTTATCCACATAACCGCGCAGAATGGCATGGGCAAGCGGATTCCCATCTGTTTCAACTTCCCAGCCACGGTATACAAACTTCTGCGGAGCCTGTGCAGCTGTGATCGCATTCATCATGACAGAAAGATCGCCGCCGGTCGGGTTTTTCATACCTGCAGGAATACCGATACCGGAAGCTGTAATACGATGCTGCTGATCTTCCACACTTCGTGCACCTACCGCAACATAGCTTAACAGATCTGACAGATATGCATGATTTTCCGGATACAGCATTTCTTCTGCACATGTAAAGCCTGTTTTTGTCACAACATCCGCATGCAGCTTACGAATTGCGATGATACCGGCAAGCATATCTTCTTTCTGATGCGGATCCGGCTGATGCAGCATGCCTTTGTATCCTGTTCCCTTTGTTCGTGGCTTGTTTGTATAGACACGTGGAATCATGAAGATTCTGTCCTTTACCTTTTCCTGTACCACAGCCAGTTTTTCCATATATTCCAATACAGCATCTTCTCGATCTGCACTGCATGGACCAATGATCAGAATCAAACGATCATCTTTACCTGTAAAGATATCTTCGATTTCCTGATCCCGCTTTGCTTTGATTCTGCGGATCTCTTCATTCAGCGGGAATGCCGCCTTTAACTCTTCCGGTGTTGGAAGTTCCTGTATATGCCTCATTTTCATAACTTTTTCTCCGTCTTGAAAATAAGTTACCACAGTTATGAAACAATTTCAAAAGAAATACTCATAAAAAAAGAGAAGATCTCTGTAACCTTCTCTTCATGTATTACTTTGCAGCCTTCGTCTTCTTAGCAGCTGTTTTTTTTGCCGGCTTATCTTCCTTTTCAGCCTTGACTGTCTTATCTGCCTTTGGCTTTGGTTTTGTGTAGTTGAAACGGAATACAGCTACACCATAACCAGGAAGCGGATATTCGATGTACTGTGGCTTACCATCGCATTCACCCTTCTTTGCGGCAAATACTTTCTTATTGTCCTTATCCGTTGGAACATTACCATGTTCATCCAGAACGAGTGTGTAGTTTGTCTTGCAAGGCACACCCATTCTGAAGTCATCTCTTGCCACCGGTGTGAAGTTGATGACGAACATCAGAGCATTCTTACCGGTTGCATCCTTTCTGACAAAGGAGAAGATGGAACGGTCAGCATCATCTACAAGCAGCCATTCAAAACCTTCCCATGTATCATCCAGTGCATATAATGCAGGATATTTTCTATACATGTGGAGCAGATCCTTAACGTAGTTGTGCAGATCCTTATGAGATGGCTGTTCCAGTTCATTCCAGCTCAGTTCAGCCGCCTCACTCCATTCATGTTCCTGACCGAAATCCTGTCCCATGAACAGAAGTTTCTTACCTGCATGTCCCATCATAAACGCATACCCTGCCTTCAGGTTGGCAAACTTGTCATCACCTAGACCTGGCATCTTATTCAGCATGGAACACTTGAGATGGACAACTTCATCGTGGGAAAGAACAAGAATGAACTTCTCAGAATATGCATAGGACATACCGAATGTCATCTTGTTGTGGTTGAATTTACGGAAATATGGATCCAGTTTCATGTAATCCAGGAAGTCATGCATCCAGCCCATGTTCCACTTGTATGTAAAGCCAAGACCGTCATTTTCAGGTGCTTCCGTGATCTTCGGCCATGCTGTGGATTCTTCCGCTACAATAAATGTACCGTCTTTTCTGCCACGGATCAGGGAATTCAGATGCTTGAAGAATTCCATGGCATCCAGGTTTCCATTGCCGCCATATTTGTTGGCAACCCACTGACCATCCTTACGGCCATAGTCCAGATACAGCATAGATGCAACTGCATCTACTCTTAATCCATCAATATGGAATTCATCAAACCAGTACAGTGCGTTGCTGATTAAGAAATTGCGTACTTCATTTTTGGAATAGTCAAAGATCTTTGTTCCCCAGTCCGGATGTTCGCCAAGTCTGGAGTCTGCATATTCATAGGTTGGCGTACCATCGAAAAGTGCCAGACCATGACCATCACGAGGGAAGTGTGCAGGTACCCAGTCAAGAATGACACCGATGCCTGCATCATGCATCTTTTCAACAAAGTACTGGAAGTCTGCAGGTGAGCCATAACGGCTTGTCGGTGCATAGTAACCTGTTACCTGATAACCCCAGGAACCATCAAATGGATGTTCTGCAATACCCATCAGTTCTACATGTGTGTAACCCATTTCTGTGCAGTATGAAACAAGTTCATCCGCATATTCACGGTAGTTTTTGAATCCGTCTTTTGTATCCGGATTCTTCTTCCAGGAACCAAGATGAACTTCATAAATGGACATCGGACTTTCAAATGTATTTGCTTCAGCGCGTGCCTTAAGCCACTTGGCATCCTTCCACTGATGATCTGTAATGGAAGCAGTCTTTGAAGCATTGCCAGGTCTTAATTCACTGGAGAATGCATATGGGTCAGCCTTGAACAGCTGACGTCCATCTGGTGTATGAATGACATACTTGTACAGTTCACCATATCCCATACCTTCCACAAATCCTTCAAAGATTCCGGAGGTACCCTGTGGCTGCAGTTCATTAACTTCCGGATTCCAGTTTGTGGATTCACTGGCAACGGTAACTCTTGCTGCATGAGGTGCCCATACCGCAAAGTGCATGCCTTCCTTTCCATTAACCTGTGCTTTGTGAGCACCCATCTTCTGATAGATTTTGTAGTTTCTGCCTTCACCGAAAAGATAACGGTCATATTCTGTCAAAAAAACAGGATCCTTCGCAGGTGTAACCGCTTTCACCTTAACATTCTTTTCTACAGGATTCTTTTTTGCTGGCATAATTAGCTCCTTCATGTAAATTCTATTACTTAAATGTATTATACAACTTTTTCACAGATACTAATGCAAACTTGGTAAAAATTATGTGATAATTGAACATCATAATCACATTGTAAGAAATCACGTCCAGTCATGGTATAATCGTTATCGCTATCAGGAAGGAAATATATTATGGCAGATCGTAACAACATCTATTTATTACTGGAAGAAATCCATGAACAGGTATTCCCGAATGCTACTGTCGGAGAAGTACTCAAGGAACTTGACAGACTCATCGGTCCATTTGAAAAACTCAGTGACGGGGAATTCGTCACAAGGCTGTCCGGATACCAGAAGAGCCCGTTCCACGTCAAATAACATGGCAAGACAGCTGACCGACCGCCAGTGGATTGAAAGATCCATTGTCACAAAATACAGAAAGAAACTGTGGGCACCGTTTCTGACTGCCATCAATCAGTATCAGCTGATTCATCCAGGTGATCATATTGCAGTATGCATATCCGGCGGTAAGGACTCCATGTGCATGGCTGCCCTGTTTCAGATTCTCAAGGTGCATTCCGACATTCCTTTTGAGGTAACCTATCTCATTATGGATCCTGGCTATAACGCAGCAAACAGAAAAAAGATCGAAGAAAATGCGCAGCGTATGGAGCTTCCGTATGTCGTATATGAAACATCGATCTTTGACGTCACCCAGTCCCAGTGCAAAAAGGCATGTTATCTTTGTGCACGCATGAGAAGAGGGCATCTGTATGCCAAAGCAAAAGAACTTGGCTGTAACAAGATTGCCCTGGGGCATCATATGAATGATGCGATTGAAACTGCATTGATGTCCATGTTCTATTCCAGCAAACTGGAAACCATGGCACCAATCGCAAGAAGTGACAACTTTGAAGGCATGGAAATGATCCGCCCGTTATATCGGATCAAGGAAGAAGATATCATCTCGTGGGCCAACTACAACCATTTCCGTTTTATCCAGTGTGCATGCCGGTTTACGGAAATGGCCGAAAATGACATGGCAAGCTCCAAGCGGAAAGAAACAAAAGAACTGATTGCACAGCTGAAGAAAACAAATCCACTCATTGAATCCAATATCTTCAATGCATTACATGCCGTAGCAATCAAATGCTTCCCAGGTGTCGTTGTGTCCGGCCACCACTATACCATCAACGACTTCTATTCCAACCTGGATGAAGATATTCCAAACCCATACAGGCAATGACAATGATCATTGTCTTTTTTCTGTCATCAGAAAAAAGGATGCCGCAATGACATCCTTTCAGATCTTATGACCGGTTCTTGCCAGTTCAGATTCGTAATAGTACTTTTCGATGATCAGGGCAACATCCTGGATCAGGATATCACCGAACTGTACAGATGAGATGTATGGCATGCCATCCAGATATCCTTCTTCTTTGCGGATCGGATAGATGGATGGATCGTTGCATAAACGGACATACATTCCCTTCTTCAGCATTTCAATCAAGGATTCCTTCTTCACTGCCAGGCGTGTTCTCTGTTTTTCAGACAAGGAAGAAAAATCAATGAAGTAGGATTCTGCTGCGGAGATGTTAAAGAAAATCTTCCGGTCCGCCTTTGTTCTGCTGCGGATCTTTTTTAATGATTCTTCTTTTTTCGAAAGTTCTTTGACATCTTTCCGTTTACGCATTTCATAGTCTTTCAGAACCTTTCTGATCTCATCTGCCTGTTTCCGTACTTCTTTGTCAGAACTGTTCTTCTCAGCTTCTTTGACAGCCTCATACTCATCCTTGAGCTGCCAGTATTCCGTATCGGTTGTCAGTCTATTTCTCATAGTGTTTACTCCTGACATCATTGTACATTAATAAACAAACTCTGTCTTAAGAAATCTTCCTTCATATGCATCGGATATGATCTGCAGATCTTCTGCAGCCTCGATATAATCCTCAATGAAAGGACGTCTAGTCAGAACTTCACATTCTTCCGGAGAAGAAATCTCTTTGATCATCCGTTTTGTACGATAGATAATATGATCCCCTTCCAACATGAAATGACTGTTTTCAATACATGGAATATCCAGAAGCTTCTGACTGATTTCACTTCTGTTATCATCCGTCACTTTCAGATCTGCATACAGATCCGCTTTCACATGTCCTTCATAACCGTTTTCTGTTTCCAGAAGTTCAAATGCATACGGAAAAGAAGCAAGTACACCTTCCTTATGATACAACACCTTATTCTCCATACTCAGTCCTTGAAATAATGATCATACAGCCAATGCCCTACACCATCATGTTCCACATCGTATTCTGTGATTGCCTGTGATACAGCCTTGGATTCATCCGCACCATTCAAAAGACATACACCAAATCCTGCCGCATCCAGTAATCCGATATCATTTTTCTGGTCTCCAAATGCCATGACATCGGAAAGATCAATGTCATATTTACGGGCATATTCCTTTAATGCCACACCTTTATTGACATGTGGATCCTGGAATTCAAATGTATACTGTGGCCCGAAGTGGAAAGTCTGCACATAGGACCATGCATCACTTCTGTTCTCTTCAATGGCTTTCAGAATACCTTCCAGCTCTTTTTCCTTGAACTGCACTTCGATCTTGCCAGTTGGAAATTCCGCAAGATAATCAATATCACCTGTTGTGACATGAGAATGATTTCTCTTCATGGAATCTTTCATGAAATCATCAATTCTCAGACATCTGATTTCCTCATAGGCGTTGACATAAATGATCGCATTGATATCAAAAGGCTTCAGGAATGTCAGAATCTTACGGATTTCTTCACTTGGAAGCAGATAGTATTTTTCCAGTTTACCTGTTTTAGCATCATACAGTTCGCCACCATTCATGCCGATCGCAAAGTCCAGATCAAAATCAAGCCCCCACTGCTTTGGAGAATCCAGAACCACATGGTCAATCGGTCTGCCGGATGCCAGTCCAAACAGCACACCTTCCTCATGGAGACGATTGAGTCCTGCCTTTGTCAGAGGCTTCAGATTACCTCCCTTTAATGCAAGTGTTCCATCAATATCACTTGCCACAACCTTCATTTGCTTCATATATCCTTCCCTTTCTGTTGTACACGTTATCACTTATGATATAACATTTCACGCCAAAAAGCCGCATTGAATCTTTCTTTTCACAAACAGGAACAGGGGCATTACACCCCTGCCGTAAACTGTATTATTCTGTGGAAGTACGGAAGAAATATACGGTATTTACATCCATTTCAGGATTATCACCATCATATTCACCATACATCTGATTCATTTCATCAATGCATGTACCAAGCTGTTTCAGCTCATCCAGCTGTGCCTTGGACGATGAAACTTCTGATCCTAATACATCAAGTCCATCTTTCATGAAGGTATCCTGTCCTTCATAAAGCTGCTTTGCTCCATCGTTAAGTGAAGCAAATGCCTCACCTAATGCATCCAGGCCATCTGCCATGGCAGTAAAGGAATCTTTCTGCTGCGCCAGTGCATCCGTTCCATTGACAATCTGATCCATACCATCATTCAATGCACTGCCTTTTTCATTCAGTAAGGCTGCTGCTGACTGAATCTGTCCGATCCCGCTCTCTGATTGTGATACAAGCAGAGACAGGCCTTCTGAAATCTTAACAATACCACCCTGCAGAGCATCCGTTCCAGCAATCAGCTGATCAATTCCATCACACATATCCTTCTGCATGTCAGTATAAGCAGTCAGATCCATCGTTTCCATCATATGCTTCATCTGCTGTAAAACCTGTAATCCGGTAGAGATATCCTGTTTCAAAGTCGATACCTGCTGTAATGATCCGGTTACTGTTTCTTCCATACCTGCAAGAACATCTGAAACACTGCTGAGACTCTGTGATAAAGCATTGAACTGTTCACCAAGGGACTGGGCATTGGCAGAAAGACTCTGAATATTCTGTAAAACTGTCGCCTTTGCTTCTCCTTCCGGCAGTAATGAGGCACTTTGATTCAGAAGATCAATGGAAGAAGCCAGTGTCGTCATGACAGTCTGTGCAGTCTGAGCCAGAGCCTGTGAATCAACAGCCTGTGGCATTGTCACTCTGATCTGTTCCAGCCTGTCCGCCATGCCCTGCAGAATCTGTTCATCTTTACTAACAAGTGCAGACAGAGACTGTAACGCACTCTGAGCAGATCCGATCTGTACAGTCAGTGCCTGCATCTGATCAGATGTGGAAACCGTCTGTACCTGCTGTTTCATCTGTGTCAGCCCGTTCCTTACAGCTTTGACCCCTGCAAGCAGATCATTGTTGAGGGCATTATCAACTGTTTTTGCCCCCTGTGGGATGGCACTTAAACCTGCAGTACCTGCAGATAAGGCAGATACACCACCTGTGTATTGCCGTAAAGCTGCCTGCAGCCGCTTTGCTCCATCATCCATCTGCTCTGTACCGGAAGTCAACGCACGGATCTTCGGTGCAGCTGCCAGTAATGGACTGCTTTGATCGATTAATGTCTGTGTTCCTTCCAATAACTGCTGACTGCCGTCTTTCAGCCGGTATCCCGCATCACTTAACTGTGCAATACCATTTACAAGCTCATCGAGCGGATTATCCATTGTCAGCAGATCTTCCAGGGAAATGCTTCCTGCAGATGACATCATGAATGACAGTTTCGGTGCATCACTCACATCACAGCTGATGGTGATCTCATCTGATGGTAAGGAAATGTCTGCTTCCCCTGCCACATCCGTCTGATTCAGCATATCTTTCAGTCCAGGTACAGCCATGAATAAGGCAATCTGATTTGAACCATCACTGATGACTTCACCCTGCGAAACAGTAATATTGCGGATATGATCCCGATCCAGCATCACACCACCAACAAGTGGAATCAGAGGATGTACATCTACAGCATTTCCATTGATGTCATATACCTTTGATTGTGTTTGATCAAATGACAGTTTCAGTTCCAGATGTCCATCTTTACCAGGCAGCTGAGACATATCGATTTCTTCATGATCCAATGTTGCATGCATTGTTACAGATACCGGCAGCTGGCTGTCTGATGTACCCTGATAATACAGATCATTGTCATTACTGTTCCATACACATACTCCATTTTCACATGCATTACTCTTATCAGTGTGAATGTCATATACATTCTGCAGACCTGTTTTATCATGCAGATTATGGATACCCTGATCTCCATGGAGCCATGTGGAAACAGTTGTATTGCGCACATTACCATTCTGATCCAGAACAGTATAGACTGTCTGTTTTTTTGTAATGGTGGAAGGATCCGTTGTTTCCTCCGCCTTTACTTCATATGGAATGGAAAGCATTGCCACACCGGCACATAGAATCGATACACCTGTACGATACAGAAACTTAGTTTTTTTCATACGAATTCACCCCTTCTTTCGGCCATCCTTTCGTTGTTTTTTCGATTGGTTTATGGAATACGACAAGCATTGCCGGTAATACAGTCAGAATGCATACAACAGAAATCAGAGCTCCACGAGCCAGCAGTACAACAAGTGAGCGGATCAGATCCATCTTTGCGAAAAACGAAACACCAATACATGCCGCAAAGAAGGAAAGACCGCTGGTCATGATGGAAATACTGGAACGTTTCCCTGCTGTGCGTACTGCCTGATGTACACTGCTGCCTTTGGATAACTCCTCTTTAAATCTTGTCGTTAATAAAATTGCATAGTCCACTGTAGCGCCAAGCTGAATCGTTCCGATGACCATACCGGCAATAAACGGCAACGTTGTCCTGGTATAGTATGGAAGTCCCATATTGATCGTAATTGCCAGTTCAATACAGGCAACAAGCACAATCGGAATACTTACAGAACGGAATGTGATGGCAATAATCATAAAGATCAATACAACAGAAAGAACATTCACAACTGCAAAGTCGATATCCGTTGTATGAATCAGATCTCTTGTCATACTTCCTTCTCCACCGATCAGTCCATCTGGATCATACGAATGAATGATCGTATCCATCTGGTCGAGCTGATCATTGATTTCATCTGTTGCGGAAACATAATCACTGTTGACAATCAGCATTTTCCAACCACCGTTTTCAAAGATTTCCGATACAGCTTCCGGTTTATATGTATCCGGAATACCAGGTCCGGCAAACGTTTCATAGCTGATGATGTTATCGATTCCCGGCAGCTGCTCAATCTCCTTCTGCATCGACTGAATCTGTGATGTTGAAAGATCATCGTCCACAAGCACAAAGTGTGTTGTTGTCATTTCAAACTTTTCCTTGAGCTGACTGGTTCCGATGATGCTGGCAAAATCCTGAGGCATGCCGGAAATCAGATCATAGTAGACTGATGCATGGGACTGCCCGTATACAAAAGGGATCATGATGACCAGAGATGCAAGAACAATCCTCCCTGCATGTTCGGATACATATGACGGCAGTTTCCTCAGCTGCCTGATCAGTGTCGGGTGTTTGTATTTTTCAATTGCCCGATCAAAGAACATCAGCAAACTTGGCAGAATGAATATGGTAGATAGAACGCCAAGCACAACACCTTTTGCCATGACAATACCGATATCCGCTCCCAGTGTCAGCTGCATGACACATAAAGCTGCAAACCCGGCAATGGTTGTGATGGAACTGGAAGTGATCGAAGTAAAGGTTGCCTGAATTGCAAGTGCCATTGCCTGCATCGGCTCATGCCTGTTCTTTTCTTCTTCATAGCGATGAAGCAGGAAAATGGAATAATCCATTGTCACTGCAAGCTGCAGTACAACCGCAAGCGCTTTTGTGATATAGCTGATGCTTCCCAGAAAGAAATTCGTACCGAAATTGTATGCAATAGGAAAGATCATTCCAATCATGAATACAATCGGAGCAACCGTACTTTCCAGCCCAAGAAACAGAACAGCCATACATAAAATAACCGCAATTCCTGCATAGATCGGTGTATCGTGTTCCGTCTGATCCTTCGTATCTTCCGAAATCGCTGAAATACCTCCAAGGTAGCAGTCTTCATCCGTATACTTTTTGATTTCAGAGATCGCCTGCATGGTTTTCGGGGAAGAAGTCGGTTCCTCAAAGGTTACAATCATCATCGTATTGTCCCCTTCATACAACATTTTCGATATCTCATCCGGAATGGCTTCCTTTGGAATGGAAATATCCAGTACCTCGTCCCTCCACATGCATTTTTCAACACCATCAATCTCACTGATTTCCTGACGGATCTGCGCTGCCTGTGCATCCGTTTTGTTGTTACAGACAAGGAAATCAACACTGGACAGATTGAAATCTTCGCCAAGTACTTTCTGTGCTTTCATGGATTCACAATCCTGCGGCAGATAGGAAAGCAGATCATAGTTGATATCTGTTTTCATATACCCGTATACAGATGGAATCAGAAGCAGCACCGCAACCGTAAGAATCCGATTTCTGTATCGGACAATCCACTCTGACAGTTTTTTCATTTCATCACCTTTCTTTCAAGTACGGTGAACAGTATAGGCCTTTTTATGACTATCAGTCAATTATTTGTATACAAGTTATCTATACACATCGAAACAATTGTACATACAGTCATTTCCATGTTCATTCCGGGATGATTCAGGTATAATGAGCATGTATGAAAAAGAAAGTACTGGAAAATAAAAAAAAGAAGGAAGAAAACCTTCTGAAAGCTGCATTCGATCTGTTATCCTGCAAGGATATACAGGATGTATCCGTAGATGAAATCGTCGGAAAAGCAGGAATTGCCAAAGGAACATTCTACCTGTATTACAAGGACAAATACGCAATTCGAGATGCTTTGATCCAGAAGGAGTCCGCCTCACTTTTTACCCAGGCATTTGATCAGCTGCATAAAAACGACATCCGCAGTTTTGAAGATTCTGTTGTCTTTGTGATCAATCATGTTCTGATGCAGCTGGAAAACAATCTTCCGATTCTGCGTTTCATACAGAGAAATCTGTCCTATGGATTACTGCACTCAAGACTGAAAAAAGCAATGGATGAAGATACCTATGATATCTTTGATGATTTCAGGCAAAGAGCAGAAGCATCTGGATATCATTACGAAAAACCGGAAGTCATCCTGTACATGGTTGTAGAGCTTGCCGGAAGCACTTGTTATAACGCCATCCTGAGTGATGATCCTCTTCCGATGGAACAGTACAAACCATATCTGTTCAATGCGATTCGTTCCATATTACGTTCAGGCAGTCAATGACTGCCTTTCTGTATGTAAAAAGATGGATGTTGTCACACCCACCTTTCATTCATCAGTTTTCTTCCTTCAGGCATGCACCGTTGGATTCGATTACCTTCTTATACCAGAAGAATGAATCCTTACGGCTTCTTGCCAGTGTGCCTGTTCCATCGTCATGCTTATCAACATAGATGAAACCATAACGTTTTCTCATTTCACCTGTTCCTGCAGATACGAGGTCAATGCATCCCCATGGTGTATAACCCATCAGATCAACATCATCTTCTTCTACAGCTTTGATCATTTCACGAATATGTTCTTTCAGGTATACAATACGGTATGGATCATGAATGGAACCGTCTTCTTCCACTGTATCCAGAGCTCCCATACCATTTTCAACAATGAACAGAGGGACCTGATATCTGTCATACAGCTTGTTTAATGTATTACGTAATCCAACAGGGTCAATCTGCCATCCCCAGTCAGTCATCTTCAGATATGGATTCTTACCACCAGCAATGACATTTCCTTCAATCTGTTCTGCATTACCACCTTCAATGGAAGAAAAGTAGTAACTGAAGCCGATATAGTCAACCTTACCGCGTCTTAACAGTTCTTCATCTCCTTCTTCCATGACTGGAGCTGTTGTATTCAGTCTTCTCCACATTGCAGTACATGTATTGGAGTAATAGCCTCTGACATGCACATCACCATAGTAATACAGTGCCATCATCTTTTCTCGAACAGCTACCTGATCATCAGGAGAACATGTTGCTGCATATGTTTCCGGAACAAGAAGCATGCATCCGATCTGATTATCCGGATCAATTTCATGGCCGATGATAACTGCCTTTGCACTGGCAACAAACATATGATGAGATGCCTGTACAACTGTCTTTCCTTTGTCTTCTCCTTCTTCAAAGACAATACCAGCCTGATGGTATGGACGAGGGATATTCATTGTGGCATTGATTTCATTGAATGTCATCCAGTACTTTACCTTACCCTTATAGCGTGTAAATACAGTTCTTGCATAACGTTCAAAGAAGTCTACGAGTTTTCTGTTTCTCCAGGAGCCATATTCCTTTACAAGAGCCAGAGGTGTTTCGTAGTGAGAAATCGTAACAACAGGTTCAATACCATACTTATGCAGTTCATCAAACACCTGATCGTAGAACTTCAGTCCTTCCTCATTTGGTGTTTCTTCATCACCTCTTGGATAGATTCTTGTCCACGCAATGGACATTCTGAAGCACTTGAATCCCATTTCTGCAAATAATGCAATATCCTCTTTCCAGTGATGATAGAAGTCTGTAGCTTCATGGCTTGGATACAGTGCTCCTTCCATGATTTCATCATCAATCTGACGACGGACACCATGTCTGGCACCACGTTCAACATCGGCAATGCTCAAGCCTTTTCCACCTTCCAGATAACCACCTTCATACTGGTTGGCAGCTGTTGCACCACCCCATAAAAAATCCTTTCTTAATTCCATAATCTTTACCTTTCCTGATTACCCAAAGTGTATCATGCCAAAGACATGATTTTAGTTCCGTAATGAGGAAACAGGTATTATTCATTGAATCTACCTGGCGAGGAAACCTGCTGATTTATCAGCG
>JAEDEK010000123.1 GCA_016293365.1 Bulleidia sp.
TTCTGCAGCGCTACCTGGATGGTCATCGCAATGATGCATAACCTATCTGACTCCGAGTGGAGTCTTTTTCTTTCTGCACTGCATCTCTTTTCTGTATTTCAACTTTCTGTTAAAATAGAATCTGTATAAGCATTGTTTTTATCATGCAACAGGAGGTCCCATGACAGAAAGTAATACAATGATCATAACCGATGAAAGCGGTCAGGAAAGAGAAGTTGAAATCCTTCTGACATTTGAAGATGAATCAACAGGACATTCCTTTGTCCTGTTTACGGATCCACAGGATGAGGAAGGCAATGTATATGCCTACCGCTATGATGAAGACGGTAATCTGAATGAAGTAACAGAGGAAAGTGAATGGGAAATGTGCCAGGAAGTTCTTGGAGCTTTTTCCAATGAGGATGAAGAAGATGAAGCGTGATGGCGACATTGATCTGGATGAACTCGATGAACTCCCGGACGTCGTGCTTGGCGAAAAGACAAGAGCACTGCGCGTAAAAAGGGAAGGCGGAACGATCCGACTGCAGGAATCAATGGAAGAAAACATGGAAGATACGGATATGGAAAAAGAAATGCCGGAAGACTTCCAGTTTACCAGATCCCTGGATGCCCGCAGAATCGCAGAAGAAATGAAAAAACAGGAAGAGGCGGAAGCAAAGCAGGCAAAAACGGTGGATGTGGACAATGTACCATTGATGGAGGAAGGAAAAACAGAAATCATTTCTGCACCGATGTCCCGTATGGCACGTAGAAAATCAAGGGAAAAATCTGTTTCTGATCCTGTCGAACCGGAACAGAAAGAAGAAGTGTCTGACAGTCATACGACAGCCGTTCCGGTGAATGAAACACAGATTCTGCCGGTTGAAGATGATGACATCGCACAGGAAGTACCGGAATCCATCATCGATGATGATCCAGGTGTAGATGATGAACTGGCAAAGCTGTTTATCGGTACTGGCGATCAGAAAACAGAAGTCGTAACCAGACAAGCAGATACTGCTTCCACAGGTTCAGTAACGGCCGATACAAAGACACAGCCGGATGCCGTATTTGAAGATACGGAAACACATTCTCAGCTTGTCTATGAAGAAGAACCGGTGAAAAAAACAAAGAAGAAAAGAAGAAAACACTCCTTGCTTCATACAGTGATTGTACTGCTGTTATGCGTACTGCTGGTACTGCTTGGATGTGGATGCTATGGCATCTGGTCCGGACTTCAGCCTTCTTCCTTTACCGGTGGACAGGTAACGGTTATTGTAAAAGAAGGTGAATCACTGAAGTCTGTACTGGCGCAGCTGGAGCAGAAAGATATCATCCGCAATGATCAGCTTGCCTATCTTTACGCAAAGCTGAAAAAACATGACAGCTATACGGCAGGTGAACATGTTTTCTCAACTGGTATGACACTGGATCAGGTATTTGAAGAACTGGCACGTACAACCATGGATGAAAACACAGCCCGTGTGACAATTATCGAAGGGGATTGGGCAAAGGATATTGCGGCACGATTTGCGGAAGTAACCAATGTCAGTGCGGACGAACTGCTTGCCTTATGGAACAATGCAGACTGGATCCGCTCCAAGATGGATGTATATCCGTTTTTGACAGAAGAAATGTTTGCGGATGGAGTCAGAATCTATCTGGAAGGCTATCTGGCACCGGATACCTATGAAATCTATCGGGATACAACCGCAGAGAATATCACAGAAAAACTGCTTGATCAGTCTCTTGTCATCTATCGGAAGTATGAACAGGCCATTGCGGCAAGCGGACATTCGATTCATGAAATCTATACGATGGCAAGTATTCTGCAGTATGAAGCAGGTACCAACCCGGATGATCTGGGCAAGGTTTCATCCGTCTTCTACAACAGACTCTCTGCAGGAATGAATCTTGGTTCATCTGTTACCGTCTGCTATGCCATTGACTTTGATAAACAGACAGACGGCTGGCAGGCATGCGAAATGAATTCTGATTTTGATTCACCATACAATACATATATGTATGGTGGTCTGCCTCCAGGAGCAATCGAAAATGCAGGATCTGCTGCCATTCAGGCAGCCATTGTTCCATCAGAAACGGACTACTATTACTTCATGGCGGATGTATGCGGTGATGGAACAGTGTATTATGCTAAAACACTGGATGAGCATAATGCCAACGTTGACCGCTATCTTTCCGATATTTCCAATGGCTGTAACTGAGAGTTCATGTGTCTATCTCATCCAGGATGGCAGATGGCTGATGTTATTGCGCAATCGGAAAGAACATGACATCAACGATGGAAAATGGATCGGAATCGGCGGGAAAAAGGAGCCGGGGGAAACAATGGAACAGTGTGCCATCCGGGAAACCTTTGAAGAAACCGGTCTGACGATGCATTCTTTGACCATGGCCGGGCAGGTTCATTTTCAACAGGAAGGCATTGACGATGAGATCATCACGGTATTTACCAGTCAGGATTTTTCCGGCGTGATGCATGCATGTGATGAAGGAACACTTGCGTGGATCATGGAAAAGGATGTTCTGTCTTTGTCACTTTGGCCAGGTGATCGCATCTTTTTGACGCAGATGATGGAAGGAAAAGATCTTCCCTTTGATCTGAAGCTGGAATATGATGCAGATGGAAATCTCATCGGTATACAGGATAAAAGAACAGTATGACAAAACCTCTGATTATAGGAATTGCGGGTGGTACGGCATCCGGCAAGACATCCATTTCCCGTCATATACAGGAGATGTATGATGATGTGACATCCGTACGGATCATCCGTCAGGATGATTATTACAAAGATCAGTCTGAAAAGACAATGGAAGAAAGAATCCGGACAAACTATGACCATCCATCTTCCATTGATACCGATCTGCTTGTCGAACATGTCAATGATCTGATCCAGGGAAAGACAATCGAAAAACCGGTCTATGACTTTGTCAATCATACAAGATCTTCACTCACGGAAACATGCCGTCCAAGTGATGTGCTGATTCTGGAAGGTCTGTTTGTTCTGCAGGATGAAAGAGTCAGAGATCTTCTTGATATCAAGGTGTTTGTGGATACAGAAGCGGATATCCGTTTCATCCGCAGACTGTTGCGTGATGTACAGGAAAGAGGCAGATCCATGGAGTCGGTTGTCAGCCAGTATACCGGTACGGTCAGACCGATGCATGAATCCTTTGTGGAACCAAGCAAGAAATATGCGGATATCATCATTCCAGAGGGTGGTTCCAACACCGTTGCGATCGATCTGCTGATCACAAAAATCAGTAGCATCATCCATCACACGATGCTATAATGGTACAGCTTGAAAAACAGAAATAAGGAGATTTTATGGCAAACAACAACATTACATATGTAACTGAAGAAGGTCTTGCGAATCTGCAGAAAGAATATGATAACCTTGTCCATGTTGAAAGAGAAAAGGTAAAGGCTGAACTTGCGGAAGCAAGATCTCAGGGTGACCTTTCTGAAAACGCTGACTATGATGCCGCAAGAGAAAGACAGTCCGAAGTCGAATCCCGTATCGTCGAACTGGAAAACATGCTGCAGCCAGGTCACTACGAAATCATCCGTAAGGGTGACAAGAAGGATGTGAACCTTGGTTCCACTGTCAGACTGGAATTCATGGATACACGTGAAGTGGAAACATATACAATTGTCGGTTCCACGGAAGCAGATCCACTGAAGGGCAAGATTTCCAACGACTCCCCGTTAGCTGCAGCTATCATGGGTGCCAAGGCAGGGGATGTCCGTGAAGTCAATGTCCGTAATCCATATAAGGTAACTGTTATCTCCATTGACTGAGACAATCCAACAGCAGAAAATAGATTCTGCTGTTTTTTATATGGTTTTTCTTTTCTGCGTGTATATGTACATGTAGGGAGGGTACAACCATATGAAACAGTTATTGCTTATTTTCATCATAATTCTGCTGGTAGCAGGCGTGGATACGTATGCCATCAGTCTGAATCAGGCTCAGCATGACACCATTACCGTAACAATCGATGGACAGGTGGAACATCCAGGCAGTTACCAGCTACCTTTGTATGCAAGTCTTTCTGATCTGCTGCAGCTTTCCATCACAACAGAAGAAGCGGATCTTTCCGTATTGAATCCACAGATGATTCTCAAGGACCATGACCATGTCATCATTCCATCCCTTCAGCAGACAACAAGAATTTCCATCAATACAGCAGATGTGAATACGTTATGTCGGCTGGAAGGAATCGGTCCATCCACTGCACAGAAGATCATCGATTACAGAAATGAACATGGTCTTTTTCAAAGCCTGGAAGAACTGATGAATGTCAAAGGTATCGGACAGGCACGCTTTGAAAAGATCCGGGATCAGATCTGCCTATGAAAACACTGCAGGAAGATTCACTTGCCCTGTGTATTCTGCTGATTCTGTTCAGTATCGGAAAGGATACCGTACCGATCATCAGCGGTGTTATGGTATGTATCATATGGCTCAGACGACACAAAAACAGGAGTATCTTTGCTGTTGTGGGGCTGCTTGTCATTCTTGCCTGTCCCCGCTGGTCGCAGAAGATGCCCTCTTTTAGGCAGGGCAGGGTAGTTTTCGTAACATCTTCGTCAGCCATCATTGAAAACGGAAGATACAGATGTGTGATCTATCCGGATGAAATGCCTGTCATTGATCAGGTCTATTCCTTTGAACCATCCTTTGAACCTGTACAGGAATCATCTCACTTCTTTACTTCTTCCTATTCTTCCTATCTGAAGCACCAGGGTGTTTTCTGGCAGATTACGGATCATCATCCCATCCTGAAAACAGAACGAAGCACATTTCGCAGTTTCCTGTTTACAATGATTCAGAAAAGGGATCCTCAGGAAAGGTCGATTCTGCTGCGTACGGTATTGAATATCTCAGATGCGGATCTGCCATATTCATGGCTGCATCAGTATGGTTTTTCCTTTGGCGGGATTGTTCTTGTGGCAGATGGTTTACTCAGATACATCCTGGATGAAAAGAAAAGGAAGTGGATTCGGATTGTTCTGAGTTTGTTTCTGTATTTCAGTTTTGGATGTCCCATCATTGTCCTGCTGTATCTGAGCAGGGATAGCCTTTCCGTTTTCACGCAGGATCGGTATACAGGGTGTGGATGGAGTCTGATTGTACCACTGCTGATCAATCCGGATGCGGTATTTTCATTTGCCTATATCATTACGGCAGGATGGCGGATCTGCACACTGACATGCAGAAAGGGGACATGGTGGCCCATAACGATAACGACATTGATGCAGTCTTTGAGCAGCGGAATCAGTTATCCGCTGATCAATCTTCTGTACCGCGGTATCATGATCATCACAGGGATCTGCTGGTATGCAGGTCTGTTTCATCTGATCTATGGTATTCCACTTTTTATACCATTTTATCAAGGGATGCAGATCTGTATGAACTGGCTGCAGATAATTCATCTGCAAGGTTCGATCAAAGGGGCAGGCATATTCTTTTTTGTCGGATTTCTTTGGACAATGCGGAAAATGGAACATCTGGATCGTGTTGTGCTGATCAGTTATGCCGTATTCTGTATGATGGGTCTGTTTCATCCATTTATGGAAATCAGCTTCATCAACGTCGGACAGGGAGATTCCATCCTGATCCGTGGCCCGTTTGCCTCATCAAACATCCTTGTGGATACCGGGAAACCTTCTTCCTGGAAAACCGTGGATAC
>JAEDEK010000124.1 GCA_016293365.1 Bulleidia sp.
CGCATCCAAGAAGGAAATCAAAAACATCAGTTTTACAGGCTGCGGCGGCTCATTAGCATGCTTCTTTGCACCACATTACTATGTGACTCATGAGGCAAAGACACTGACAACACTGTATGAAAATGCAAATGAGTTCACAAATGATACTCCTGCATTCATCAATGAAAATTCTGTAGTTGTATGTGCATCCCGCAGAGGTAACACACCTCAGACAGTAGCAGCTGCCAGAAAGGCTAAGGAATGCGGTGCTACAGTCATCGGTCTGCAGTTGGAAACAGATACAGAACTCGACAGAGTATGTGACTATATCATTCAGTTCAAGGATACAGGTGCTGATGGAGCTCTGTATGAAGAATCCAAGGGTGCTTATGCGCTGATGATCGCGTATGAAACAGTCAATGTTGTTGAACACAACACAGAAACATATGAAAAGATGGTAGCAGCTGTCAAGAAGATGAACGAACTCGTTCCGGCTGCAAAGGTAAAGTGCATCCCAGATGCAGTCAAGTTCTCCATTGACTATGCAAACAATGACATCATCTACACAATGGGTTCCGGTACAGGCTGGGCAGCTGCTCATCAGCAGACAATCTGCATCTTCATGGAAATGCAGTGGATCAACTCCTCCGCAATCCAGTCTGATGAATTCTTCAATGGACCATTTGAAATCACAGAACCTGATACAGCTTATCTGATGTTCAAGTCCACAGGTAAGACAAGAGCTGTTGATGAAAGAGCAATCAGCTTCCTGAACAAGTTCAATGCACATACAACAGTCATCGATGGTTATGACTATGGTATGCAGGATCTTGGTGAAGTATCCGGTTACTTCGATCATGATTTCTACAGCGAACTGATTGGTGAATACAACCACCTGCTCGCTGACCGTCGCCAGCATCCATTAAGCTGGAGAAAGTACATGTGGAAGTTCAACTACTGATCAGGTAGGCCACAATTCATCTCTATGGGCTGACAGTCAGAGTGCTGTCAGCTCTTGTTCTATTTGAGGGAGGTAATCATGGTTAATCAAAAGCGGCTGGATCATCGGATTCTGCAGATTCTGATTCCGGCAATTATGGAAAATGCACTGCTTACGCTTTCAGATATGATTCTGACCGGTTATATCGGCAGGCTGTCTGTATCACAGATCAGTGCATACGGGATTTCATCCCGTATCTATGGTATTTACTTTGCGGTGTTCAAAGGCTTTGCGATTGGGACAATGGTGATATTTGCCCGAGCCTTCGGTGCAGGTGACCGACGAAAAGCTGCTTCTTTATATAAACAGGCGACAGGTATAGCTGTCCCGGTTGCGTTGGCTGCTGCAATAATCATCTGGCTGATTCCCGAAACGCTGCTTTTCAGTATGAGTGATGATCCGTCCTTGCTGACTGTCGGGGCCTCCTATCTTAAAATCAATGTTCTCACGTATCCGCTTTTAGCTCTGATTCATCTGAATTCAGCAGCATTTCAGGCGGATGGAAATACGAAAACACCTCTGTACATTGCAACGATCGGTAATGCAGTCAGCATCGTACTTGGCTATGTACTGATCATCGGTATCGGATCTTATGGTGGTCTTGGTCTGACTGGTGCAGCCATCACGGCCAATATACGGATCATCGTCATGGCTGTTGTCGGTTTATGGCTGTTATTTGGAAATGGAGTCATGTTTGCACAATACAAGGATGTGCATATGGAAATGAGTGTACAATCCTTCAAAGAGCTTGTTGGATTCGGTATTCCCACAGCAATCGGTAATTCTTTCTGGAATATCGCTGCTGTGTTTCTATCCACCTATATCCTCAGTTATGGCCAGGAAAACTATGCAGCTTACCAGCTTGGCTTACAGGCAGAGGGGTTCTGCGATATGATGGCGGCTGGTTTTATGACTGCAGCTATGTCACTGGCTGGTAAAGCGATTGGGGCAAAAGATAAAGAAATGTATCATCAGTCCTATGGCAGACTGAATTATTACTGTCTTGTGATTTCGGGAATCAATATGGTATTCCTGCTGCTGTTTTCAAAGCCGGTACTGTACCTGCTTACAGATAAACAGAATCTTGTTGAAATTGCACATGTCTATCTGCTGCTGATGGTTTTCTCTCAATATCCGGAGATGAAATCAAAAGTTACATATGGATTTATCCGATCTGCCGGATATGGCACGACACCTACGGTGATCGATATGATTGGAATCTGGGGTGTACGCGTATTTGGATGTTATCTGATCAGTATGGTATTCCATCTGGATATCGTCTGGATCTGGTGGATCATCAATGCAGATCAGTGGGTCAGATGTCTGTTGTCAATGGCTGTATGCAGAGTAAAACGAATCATTTATTTATTGGAGGAAAGTGGAAATGAACAAATTGAAAGCTGTCATATTTGATGTGGATGGGCTGATGCTCAATACGGAGTTTCTCTGGCAGGAAGCCTGGTGTGCAGTCGGAAAAGAATATGGTATGGAAAAATTCGGAGATATTTTCCACCGTACAGTAGGTCTTACCGGTAAAGCAGTAAACGATATCATTGATGAAGAACTTGGTGATTTCCCAAAGAAAGAAGAAATTCTCGCAGTTGCCAGGCAGAAAGGCATGGTACATGTGGAAAACAATGTGGATGTCATGCCAGGAGTCAGAGAGCTGCTTGATCTTCTGGATGAAAAAGGAATCACAAAGGCTGTTGCGACAACAACAGACAGGAACAAAACAGAAAAACGACTCAGTAAACTTGGTTTACTGGATAGATTTTCCGTAATCGTCTGTGGAGATGAAGTGAAAAACAGAAAACCGGATCCGGAAATCTATCTGACGGTAACGCAGAAACTCGGTATTCCAAAAGAGAACATTCTTGTTCTGGAAGATACGGGCTATGGCGTACGGGCTTCATGTCAGGCAGGATTACATGTCATCATGGTTCCTTCCATCAATCCACCAGGTGAAGAAGAAAAGAAGATGGCATATCGTGTTGTTTCATCATTACATGATGTGATTGATCTTCTTAAGGGGTAAACCTATGAAATCCATGTGCGATTATATTAACAGAACACCACAGACTGTGGAAAATCTGGTCAGACATATTGAAGAAGATAGTGAAGCCTTTGTCAGAAAAATGCTGGAAAGAATGCCATCGGCCATTTATCTTGTAGGATCCGGTACAAGTCTGAACGCAGCATATCTTGCTCAGCATGCAATGGAAAAGGTATTATCTATACCATGTTTTGTCTATCCGGCAATGACATTTACGGATACTGTACATACGGTTGTAGAAAACTCCTGTGTGATTGGAATCTCCCAGGCAGGACGTTCCTCTTCCACAATGCAGGCATTGGATCATGCCCGTGCTCTGGGTTGTATGAACGTGGCAGTATCCAGTGAAGAACATGCACTGATCAGGGAACATGCAGATGTATTTCTGCCTGTACGAATGCCACTGGAAGATATCGGTCCTAAAACAGAAGGCTGTTACTGTACTGTCGTAACACTTGTTCTTTCGATGATGGAAGTATCAGAGAAATCAGGCAGAGGATGCAGAGAAATCAATCATAAGATGAAGCAGGAAATGCTTGCCTGTATTGATCATCTTCCACAGATTGTGGACAGTACGTGGAAATGGTGTGAGGAACATGGGGAAAAGCTTTCCTTATATGACAACATCATTGTTGTTGGATATGGGGACTGCATCCCAGCTGCCCTGGAAGGTGCACTGAAAATACTTGAAACGGTGCGTTGCTGCATCAGAAGCTATGAGACAGAAGAGTTTATGCATGGTATCTATCATTCGATTGATCGCAATACAATGGTGATCTCTATTGGTAATGCACAGCGCCATTTTGATCGTGCAAAGCGTCTGCTTTCCTGGCTGAAGCAGGTCAAAGGCGCATATACGATCATGGTTACAGGTCAGCGTACGGACTCGGATGATGACTTTATCTATCCGTTCAGTGAATATGAATTCTTTCCTGCCTTTGAATACCTTGCCTTCTTTCAGACACTTGCACAGCATATGGCAGAATACCGTGGTATTGATTATGAAGCGCAGGGTGATCCTGGCTTCCATAAGACAATGGGAAGCTATGTATACGAATAGGAGAACTGCATGAAATACGTTCTGATCGTTCTTGTTCTTGGATGCTTTGTTGTACCGGCTGCTTATTCTTTCTTTCAAAGGAAAAAGAAATCAGCTGATCAGGATCAGCTTGTCAGACTGCTTGCGGAAGGCAACTATGCACAGTTTGACACTCTTCTGGAAGACATGTGGAATGCAGGAGCCATTGATGCCTTCCATCATCTGTATCTGCAGATGAGTGAAGCAATCTTAAAGGATGATGAGCTGCGGATGGAACATCTGCTTCATCAGGCTGGAAAGCTGAAGCTGAATGATGAGCAGAAGGCATCAATCTGGTCACGTGCCATGATCTACTATACCGGCAAGAAAAGAAACAGCAAGTGTAAAGAGTGTTATGAAGCCATCATGAAACTGAAGGGTTGTGATGAGCTGAAACATATGGCTGGTCTTGTGTATCGTGTTATGGTGGAAAAACGGACAGATGATCTTGTGGAAATAGAGGATAAACTGCAGACTGCACAGGATGAAGAAAAGGAATTCCTGTTAAAGCTGAAAGAGGAAATCGAAAGAAACAGAAGATGATGAAAAGAGATGGTGGAAAAACCATCTTTTTCGTTAGCTTCTTTCAGAAAGTGAAGTACAGCAGATGTTGGAATATTATGGCTGTTCTGACAGATTCGATGAAGTGTGTCAGTGGTATGATGGTTACCATTTTGGCAATACACGGATCTTTAATTCATGGTCAGTAATAAGTTATATTTCAGATCATTGTGAACCCAAAGCTTTCTGGCAATCACAGGGAGTAATGATTTTATTGCGGAAATCATTTCATCATCAACACCTCAGCTGAAATAAGAACTTTACACATTACTGAATGGTGAAGCCATCACATATTATATCGATACAGGTGTAGTTTATCCTCAGATTCAGAATAACCCATATCTCATCTGCAGTTTTCTTCTGATGTCTGGATATCTTTGTGTTTCAAAGGTGTATCCACAATATGATGGAAATTGTATGTGTGATGTGGCAATACCAAATAAAGAAATTGCATATGTTTACGAAAAAGAAGTGCTGAATCAATTCAAACAGAATCATACAGCAACATCTGTGACACAGGCTGTCTTTACAGGCGATACGGAAAAACTTCAGATGCTTCTAAACCGGTTTATGCTTGAATCGGTATCCAGTTTTGATGTTGGGAATGAATCCTTTTATCACGGAATGATGCTTGGATTGTGCGCAGTTACTGGAAATCGGTGGCACATAAGAGCGAACAGAGAATCTGGGCTGGGTAGATTTGATATCATGCTGATACCGGAAGACAATTCATTGCCTGGCCTGATCTATGAATTTAAACATACAAAAGATGAAAGGACAGACCTGAACAGACTTGCAAAACAGGCGTTACAACAAATTGAAGAGAGACACTATGACAGTGAACTCAGGTTTTTGGGTGTAAAGCAGATTATGAAAATCGGCATTGCTTTCTGTGGGAAAAAAGCAGTGGTGGAAAAACTTCTTGAATCATTTCTGGATGGCACATACTGCCATCCTTTTTATACTGTATGTGTTAAGAATTTATTATATTTTCCACTTTCGTGTT
>JAEDEK010000125.1 GCA_016293365.1 Bulleidia sp.
ATGGTTCTGTGGAGTAGTGGTTTATCTCGTCTCCCTGTCACGGAGAAGATCGCGAGTTCGAATCTCGTCAGAACCGCCATTATTGCGAGTGTAGTTCAACGGTAGAACACCACCTTGCCAAGGTGGATACGGCGGTTCGATTCCGCTCACTCGCTCCATAAAAAGACTCACTGAAAAGTGAGTCTTTTTCATTTCTGTATTCAAAAAGGCGGATTTTCAGGATCCGCCTTATCTTTCAGTCAATATGTCCGATGATCTGCCAGGACTGTTCAGTATACTGCATCAGTTCGAACTTATTGCCATCCGGATCATGGAACCATTGCTGGTAAGTACCGGATGGTCCTTTGGATATCTGTGTATCTGGTGTAATACCATTTTCCTGAAGTTTTGCAGATGCAGCAAAGATATCATCCACCGTCAAAGCAAAGTGAGAATAACCGATGTCTTCATTCCACTGCCTGTGCGGTTTCTGGTTCGGACCAGATGGGAACAGCTCAATAAACTGTCCTGGGGCTATTTCAATATACACGTAAAAGATACCTTCCGGATCTGTTTCAGCAAGCTTGGCAAATACAGGCTTATCTTCTCTTCCTTTGTAACTTTTCCATCGGACAACAGATTTTACCCTGCATCCAAGCTGATCGACATAAAAGTGCATCATTTCATCAAAATGATCTGTGTAAAACGAAATATGCATGATAGCGTTATACATGATTTCACCTTACTTCTTTCCTGCATACGCATCAAAATAGGATATGACAGCTTTGAAATACGGTTCCCGTATTTCATCTGTCGCATTATAGATCTCATGTCTGCTCTCCGGGAAACGGATCAATGTGACTTTATCACATGCCCGGTCAAACGCGTCCTGCCCTTCCAGGCGTACCAGTCTGTCTTTGCCTGCCTGACACAACAGAACCGGTGTTGTAATGTTGCGGACATGATCCATAATACGATCACACGCCTTCTGTGCAGCAACAGCCCAGCCATATGTACCACCGGAAGTCTGATAATCCCTGTCGGCAATTCTCTGATTCATCTGATACTCATATCTGTCCTGATCCATGGCGGACGAGGATTCCAGCGAAGCATTCGGATTAAATGATCCCTGTCCAGGGGCATACTCAAACGCCATATTTCTGACTTTGGAATAGACAGAAAGAACATCCACTGCTGTCTGCGGTATCTTACCATAATTGATTTTCAGCATCGGTGAAGAAAGTACGGCACAGCGGAATACCTTCGGATAATCTTCCAGATACAGTGCTGATACAGCACCACCCATGGAATGGGAATACAGAATGTATTTACCGCTGACAGATTCTTTTTTCACAATCTGATGTACAAAAGCATCCAGATCTTCTTCATATTCTCTGAAATCAGAAACATAGATTTTCTGATCGGAAGACTCGAAAGTCCTTTCACTTTTTCCATGTCCCCTCAGTTCAATGAAGAAAACAGAATAGCCTGCCTGATAGAAACGGTATGCCACCTCATGGTATTTTCCGAAAAATTCACAGAAGCCATGCACCATGACAACGGCTGCCTTTTCCTGAGGATGAACTGCCTTATAGTAATGAATGTTTAGCCCATCCTTACTGTGGAAATATCCATCGGTAATATGATCTTTCATCCATGGATGAATCTGTTCTTCCATCAGCTTACGGAATGGACTGTCTTTGACAGACTGAATCACTCGACGAACAAGATCCGGATAATTTGTAATAATCGCATTGACATCAGCCTGAATACACAGCTTTGTATATTCTTCGTTATTTACCGTCCATACATTGACATCCAGTCCATATTCTTTACATTTCTTCATAAAATCCGGCATGCGGATGTTATACATCGCCGGATGCAGGGCATTTACATGATGCTTCTTTCCATATTCCGGCATATCAATCGGTCCATCTGCATACAGAAAGGCTGTTTTTGCGGATGGATCAAGTTTCTGAATTTTCAGGATGGAATAGTGATTGAAGGAAGAATAGATAACGCGATCCTCAAATCCATATTCTCTTGTCAGAATCAGAATCTTTTCTTCCATTCCCGGATAATCCAGAATACCTGTTTTCAGTTCAATATTAATGGTCAGCTCTGTCGGTTTCAGCAGTTCAAACACTTCCCGCATTGTCGGGATGCATACATGACCAAGCTCCTTATGTCCATAGCTGACATCCAGCTGTCGTAGCTGTTCCAGTGTGAAGTCTTTGACCCACCCTTTTCCATCCGATGTTCGATCCACCATTTCATCATGGATGACAACAATCTCACCATCCGCACTCATCTGAATATCCAGTTCAACACCATCTGCGCCTAGTTCCACAGCTTTCGCAAAGGCTGGAAGTGTATTTTCAGGCATGATTCCACTGGCACCACGATGTGCCCATACAAGTATGTTTTTCATATATGACAACCCTCGATTCAATGATACTGATTTCTTACGTCTTTTCTGTTACCTCTATTGTAAGCATTGCATCAGATGTTTGCAAATAGGAAGTGAAATGCTATAATAACTGTCGAAAGGTAGTGAGAAGATGAGAAACTGATCCGGCACGCAATAATTATGATGCACTGGTATTGTTTTTTTACTGTGCATGCATGCAGGAAAGTACTCATCTTTTTACATATTCATTCATAATCCATACGCGTGCAGGGTATTTTCCTGTGTATTTACAGGAGGTAAACCATGTCACTTATTTCTTTACACAATGTATCATTCACATACCCGACAGGAAATGCGCCTGTCTTTGATCAGATATCCTTTTCTTTTGATACAGACTGGAAAACAGGACTGATCGGAAGAAACGGAAAAGGAAAGACCACGTTATTAGCCCTGCTGCAGGGAAAATATACATACAGCGGCCGCATTGAACCGCACATTTCCGTTTCCGCTTATCCATTTTCCATCAGCGATCCTTCTTTTCTGACATATTCCATACTGGAAGAGATTGCGCCACAGGCACAGTTCTGGCAGTTTGTAAAAGAACTTTCACTGCTGCAGGTCAAAGAGGATGTACTGTATCAGCCCTTTGATACACTGTCTTATGGCGAACAGACCAAGGTCATGCTTGCCGGTCTGTTTCTGACACATCACGATTATCTTCTGATCGATGAACCGACAAATCATCTGGATGCATCCGGCAGAGAAATCCTGAGCGCATATCTGCGAAAACAGAAAACAGGATATATGATTGTTTCCCATGACCGTGTCTTTCTGGATCAATGCACCGATCACACGATTTCACTCAATCGAACTGATATCTCAATTACTGCAGGATCCTTTTCCTCGTGGTATCAGCAATACACTGTCGAAACACGATCACAGCTTTCGAAAAATCGCCAGCTTCTTAAAGATATCGATCGCCTGCATGCATCTTCCCTTCAGGCTGATCAATGGTCGCAGGCAGTTGAGAAAACAAAAAACGGAACAAGAATTGCAGGGCTCAGACCGGATAAGGGAAGAATCGGACATAAGGCCGCAAAGATGATGAAGCGATCCATTCAGATTCAGAAACATGCAGAAAAGGCAATTCAGGAAAAGAAGAGCCTGTTAAAGAATGTGGAAACAACCGAACAGCTGCAGCTGCACCCACTTTCATTTCACTCTGATCCGATGATCGTTTTCGATCACTTTACGATCTGTTATGACAGGCCACTGTTTCACCCGGTTTCCCTGTCCATTCATCCTGGTGATCGAATCGCTGTTACCGGTCCTAACGGCTGTGGTAAAAGCTCCTTTCTGAAGGCATTGATCGGAAGCGATATTCCTTTTACCGGTACATTGAAGCGCGGCAGAAATCTGATCATATCCTATGTGCCGCAGGACACCTCTTCCCTTTCCGGATCTCTGTATGAATATGCTGATCAGCATGGAATCGACTGCACTCTGTTTCTTGCTTTACTGCGCAAGCTCGGATTTGAAAGAAATCTGTTTGAAATGGACATTGCTCAGTATTCCTATGGACAGAAAAAACTGACGGCACTTGCTGGAAGTCTTGCCTGCAGGGCACATCTTTATATCTGGGACGAACCGCTGAACTATATCGATATTTTTGTACGCATGCAGCTACTGGAAATGATTGAACACTGCGAAGCGACAATTCTGTTTGTTGAGCATGATCGGGCTTTCTATGATGCAGTTGCGACAAAGACAATTGTCCTTTCAGAAAAGATGTGAATGTTTTTACATGTTTTTGATGTGCCACGTATAGATGTTTTCGGATCTTTCCTTCATAATATATATGTACGAGGTTAACTTTATGTTCAAAGGCTTTGATAAACTTGAAAAGAGCTGGATCTGTTACGATGTAGGTAATTCAGCATTCACGCTCCTTGTATCAACCATTATTCCGATCTGGTTCAACGCACTTGCAACTTCTGCCGGACTGTCCGACAGTCAGTATCTTGCATACTGGAGTTATGCAACAAGTATCGCAACCGTACTGGTTGCAGTCATCGGTCCAGTATTCGGCTCGATTGCTGACAATAAAAACTTCAAAAAACCATTGTTCACGATTGCTCTTCTGATCGGTGTTGTTGGATGTCTGGTGATGGGGGTTGTCCCGGACTGGACACTGTATCTTGTGACATTCGTTGTTGCCAAGGTAGCCTATCAGGCATCTCTTGTCTTCTATGATTCGATGCTTGTCGATGTCACAACACCGGAAAGAATGGATATTGTATCCTCGCAGGGATATGCGCTTGGATATCTTGGATCGTGCATCCCGTTTGTTGCTGCTATGGTACTGTTTGTGCTTGGAAATCCTTCCTTCCTTGGAATTATCCCTGAGAAGCTTTCCATCTCTGCAGCATTCATCATCATCGCAGTCTGGTGGTTTGCGGTGACCATTCCATTACTGAAAAACTATAAACAGAAATATTATGTTGAAAATACTTCAGGCATGATTTCTTCCAGTTTCTCACGTCTGGCAGGAACACTCAGAAATATGTACCGTAATGAGAAGAAAGTATTCTATTTCCTGATTGCCTTCTTCTTCTACATCGATGGTGTATATACCATCATCGATGAAGCTGTTGCGATCGGTACAGCACTTGGTCTGAATCAGGTCGGCCTCCTTGTTGTTCTTCTTCTGACACAGGTTGTAGCCTTCGCCTTTGCAACGCTGTTTGGAAAACTGTCAAAGAAATACAGTTCCACTTCACTGATCATGGTATGTATCTTTGGATACTTTACCGTTGCAATCTACGCACTGTTTATGAGCACTCTGTGGCAGTTTGCCATCATGGCATTCATTGTCGGCATGTTCCAGGGCGCAATCCAGGCACTCTCCCGTTCCTACTATGCCCAGATCATCCCGGCAAATGCATCTGGTGAATACTTTGGTATCTATGATATCTGTGGTAAAGGCGCAGCATTTATGGGAACCACACTGGTTGGTGTTGCCGTATCTTTAACCAACTCAATCAACATCGCAGTCGGTACATTAAGTGTTCTGTTCATCTGCGGAATCTTCTTCTTCCGTAAAGCACTGAAAGCCTGATTATTGACAGCCTGTCAGAAATGACAGGCTTTTTTCATATAACGCTCTTTTTGCATAGTCCGGAAAAACGGAACAGCAGTCCCGGATTGCCGGCACGCCGTTCCGC
>JAEDEK010000126.1 GCA_016293365.1 Bulleidia sp.
TATGACGCATAATAAGAAAAGAAAATCAGTACATGGTTTTACGCTTCTTGAAATGACGATTGTTGTAATCATCATTTCAATTCTGTTTCTTCTGAGTGTACCGAATATTCAGAAGACACTTGCCATCGTCAATCAGAAAGGATGTGCTGCCATTGAAAAGGTGGCGGATGCAGCAATTCTGGAATACAGACTGGAATATGGAGAATACCCTGGTTCTGCGCAGGATCTTGTCAATGCCGGACTGTTAAGTGAGAATCAGCTCAGCTGTGATGGCTTCCGATCATTGACCATTGTCAATGGACAGGCGGTGATGGAATAATGCTTGTTCAGCTTCTTGTTGTGATTGCGGGGATGAGTGTGCTTTCATGGATGATCATGCCTGCAGGCATGAATGTGGATACGGCATGGCATACGTTTTCATCCGGATATATGCTTGCCCAAAGTGAATCGATCCGATATGAAATGCGCAATGAATATGTCAGTGAAGATGGTCAGAGAGTGACCTTCAACGGGTATGGCAATGTTCCGTATCCACGAACACTTCATTTTGACCACCATGACATCATCATTGAACTGGGAGGTGGCAGACTTGTTGAGAAATGAGGCACTGTTTCTGCCGGAAGGGTTTATCGCTGTAATCATCACGTCATGGATTGTCAGCCTGTGTACCACAGTCTGCATCAGCAGAATCCGATGTGATGAAATTGTGGATACTGTGAAAATACGCATGAGTGAATATGAGGATGAGGTATTCAGACAATGGGAAGGATGCCGTCAATGCACGCAGGAAGACATGGATATGTAATGCAGGATTTTCTGCTGACACTGCTGATTGTTGTGGTAATGGCTCAGATTCTGACCAGTGCTGTTGCCCTGGCCATCCGCTCCATGCAGTATGGGCAGGATGTACAGGATGAGATTGCACTTGCTCAGTTAAGAAGAATCCTGATCATATCGGATGATTTTCGTACGGAGGGCTCTGCATTGTATTTTGTAAATCAGGGCAGGCAGATGACACTGCGTCTTGTCAATGAGAATCTGATCATTCAGCCAGGCACGCAGATCATGCTTGTGGATGTGGACTCTGTTTCCTTTTTGGAAGAGGGTAATCTCATTCGATGCATTTATGAACGAAAGGGGATCTTCCATGAAAGGATCATCGCACTGCAGTAAGGGGTTTGTCAGTGCATGGTTTCTGATGATCCTGCTGTATGTATGCACACTAACCATGATCTGTTCCATCAATCTTTCCAATACGATGCGGACCATGGAAAACATGGAAGCATATAACAATGCATTTTCCAGGCATGCTCTGGTCATCGCTGATATCAGATGCCGTCTCACACAGCAGAAAGATGAGTATGGAAATCCGGATTTTTCACCCTATGCCTATCATCCTGAAACCCGCACTGTAACCGCCTCCAGTGGGGATGATACGATTGTGATCGTACTGAATGAAGAACAGACTTTTATTGTTTCCTGTACCATCATCCATTGACAACACAGCGGTTTCTACTAAAATGTTTAGAAGAACAGGCAGGTAAATAAAATGATTATTGTAAATGATCTCAAACCAGGTTCCAACTTTGAATATGAAGGAAATATCTATCAGGTTCTGAATCTGGCTTTAAACAAAACAGCAATGAGACAGATGATCGTCAAGATCAAGGTAAAGAATGTCCGCACAGGCGTTATCAATGAAATGTCCTTTACCGGTGGAGATAAGGTGGAACTGGCACATGTCGATAAGAAGGTAATGCAGTATCTGTATGACGACGGTACATCTCTTGTATTCATGGACAATGAAACATATGAACAGATTGAAATCAGCAAGGACAGACTGACATGGGAAATGCAGTTCATGAAACCGAACGATAATGTTACGGTTTCCATGTATGAAAGTGAAGTGCTTGGTGTCATCCTTCCGGATAAGGTCACACTGCAGATCACTGAATGTGAACAGGCAGTCAAAGGTGATACAGCAACTTCCGCACAGAAAAATGCGGTTCTGGAAACAGGGCTGTCCATCAAGGTTCCGCTTTTTATCCAGAATGGTGAAATGGTTGTCATCTCTACAGCAGACGGCAAGTATAACGGAAGAGCATAAAATCTGAAATGTGTTCCTGACGGGGCACATTTTTTATCCATGGAGGTTTGATATGTCATATACATTTTATGGAAAAAGAAGAACGATGACACCGGTATCCAACCGCGCAAAGGCTGTTTCATACAGGCATGTTCCATATCGTCAAATACATCAGGATAAAACAGTGATCAATGAAGAAGTGAAACCATTGACAATTTTCCCAATCCATGAAAAAAGACCGGTGAAACAGAAAACAGAACCACTCAACGCTGAAGAAAGGAAGAAGTGCAGAGCGGCGAAGCTGCTGAACTTACAGGCATCTGCACCTCATACGACCATGATCGGGATGATTTTCCATCCTTTCACCGCAATGAAACGATCAAAGCAGAGCTGTTTTATCGAATATACATGGATCGGCTGTCTGATTGCATCTCTGGCAGTATGGTTTTTGATCTGTTTTATACCTGTAACAATGATAACGGAAAGGATCAACGCCCATGGATTCAGCTACGCCGTGATTCCATTTTCCTTTCAGTGCATGATGGCATTTCTTCCATCATGCCTTGGTGTCGTATGTGAAATGGCAGTTCTGATGCCTGCTTCCATCTGCTCCAGGCTGTTTACACCTCATACCGTAAGATGGCGTGAACTGTATGATACAAGATGCCATGGGCTGGCATGTATGATAATCGTTTCTCTGATCGGCATGGCGGGTTCCATCTGGTTTCCATCTTCTGCAATGGCGATCACGGCTGTACTTCTGGCTGTTATGATCCTGATGGATGTCTATACGGTCTATCTGTATGTTCATACATGGCACTCACCTGTATGGCCAGCCTGTGCTGCTGGCCTGCTGGCGTGTGTTCCATGCTTCCTGTATGTCATCAATGTCATCGCTGCTAAACTGGATGTTTTCACCAAACTTATTCAGTAGCTCCCAAACAGGTCTGTTATAATGCATACAACAACAGGAGTGTAGAAAATGGAAAAGAAATATGATGTTACGGCTCTTGGTGAGCTGCTGATCGACTTTACGGACTCAGGAAAATCACAGCAGGGAAATCCGCTTCTGGAAGCAAATCCTGGTGGGGCACCATGCAATGTGCTTTCCATGCTGACTCGTCTTGGAAAGTCTGCTGCTTTTATCGGCAAGGTCGGTAATGACGGTTTCGGGCACATGCTGGAAAGAACCATCCAGGAACAGGGGATTGATGCTTCCGGTCTGTGTTTTGATGATCAGGTGCATACAACGCTGGCACTTGTTCTGAAAAAGGAAAACGGCGACAGAGATTTTTCCTTTTACCGCAATCCAGGAGCGGATATCATGCTGAAGGAAGAGGAGGTCAGATGTGATCTGATTGAACGCAGCAGAATCTTCCATTTCGGTTCTTTATCCTTAACCGATGAGCCGGTCATAACAGCAACCCTTCGTGCCATGGACTGTGCAAAGAAGGCAGGATGTCTGATCTCTTTTGATCCGAATCTGAGAGAACCTTTATGGAACAGCCTGGATGAGGCAAAAGCGCAGATTGACTGGGGAATGAAGCAGTGTGACTATCTCAAGATTTCCGATAATGAAATCACCTGGTTTACCGGGAAAGAAGATTATCAGGAAGGAATTGATTTTCTGTTTGAAACATATCCGAATCTTTCTTTGATTACTCTTTCCATGGGAGCTGAGGGCAGCAGAGCATGTACAAGGAATATAACGGTGGATGTTCCTGCCTTCCTGCAGGAGGGAACCATTGAAACAACAGGTGCAGGAGATACGTTCTGTGCATGCATCCTGAATATGATTCTCGAACATGGAATGGATCGGCTGGATAAAGACACACTGCGTCAGGGGCTACGTTTTGCCAACGCTGCAGCATCCATTGTGACAACACGAAAAGGCGCATTGCGTGTCATGCCACAGAAGCAGGAAGTAATTCAGTTTCTTGCAGAAAGGGATTGATTAATTCTCATACAGATTTATAATGGAATAGATAAAACTCAGGGCAGGGTGCAATTCCCGACCGGCGGTATACCCCGCGAGCTTGTATGAGCATGATCTGGTGAAATTCCAGGGGCGACAGTAAAGGCTGGATGGAAGAGATTATCCATTGTTTTAAACGTTTTGGCGTACCCGGAGGTTTATCTTTGTAACCTCCGTTTTTTAATTGGACGGAGAAGAAAAGGAGAAACCACAATGAACACAAAAACAGTATTTTCCCCGAAGGGCATGGCGAAGATCGGCATTCTCAGTGGACTTGCAGTCGTACTGATGCTGTTCGAATTCCCGCTTCCAATCGCACCAAGCTTCTACAAGCTTGACTTCTCAGAACTGGCAGTACTTCTCGGCGGCTTTTCCATGGGGCCGATGGCTGCTGTCATGATTGAAGCGCTTAAGAACATTCTCAATGTCATCTTTACCGGTTCTGGTACCGCTTATGTCGGTGAATTTGCCAACTTTGCCATCGGTGCTCTGTTTACCGCTACAGCCAGTGCAATCTATCACCACAACAAGTCAAAGAAGAGTGCCATTATCGGTATGGCAGTAGGTACAGTCGTCATGGCTGCTGCGGGTGCGATCGTAAACGCACTTGTCATGCTGCCGATGTATTCCACACTTTACAATATGCCGATGGATGTAATTATCGGCATGGGTTCTGCAATCTGCTCCTGGATCGAAGATATCTGGACTTTCTGCCTGTTTGCAGTCGTGCCGTTCAATATCGTCAAGGGTATCATTATTTCCATTCTGACAGCCCTGATCTACAAGCACGTATCCCCAATTCTTCATCGATAAAAAGAAGTCAGCATTTCTGAAATGTTTGGAAGTACGGTCCGGTCAACCGTACTTTTTTTGATCATTCATTATCCGGAAGGGAAATGCACGACAGGAACTGATTTTTGTTGACGTCATGGCCAGGGCGGTGTATTTTGATGGCTGTCATGCTATAATGAGTGACGAAGAGGTAAATATGGCTCAGTTATCAAGATATGAAAAATACAGGGACCTGCGCGCCAGACTGCAGAGTGACACAGGTTCCAATGCATATGAAAGCCCGGATCTAGCTGATTTTGCGAACCGGCTCAACAGAATTGATGCGGATAATTTCTCAGTACCGGATCATTTTTCTGCAGATCATTATTCTGCCGCTCATGCCAGAAATACTTCCGAAGCATCGGCTTCAAAACCGCTGCGTCGTACCCAGTCGGCAAGAATCAACCCGCAGCCTCAACCTCAGCCGGCTGTACGTCCACTGGATCAGGAAGATACGTTTGGTACGGATTATCTTGACCGCTATATCAATGAAGTCAAGAAATACAACATCGAACAGGGCAATGCCGCAAGTGAAAATACACAGATCAATATTCTGCGCTCTTTGGAACAGGAACAGAAAAGACCTGCTCCAGCAAGACCATTCCCACGCAGTGAATCAAAGCCATCCTGTTCTGATCTACCT
>JAEDEK010000127.1 GCA_016293365.1 Bulleidia sp.
CCGATTGGTGCATTCCTGATCGATCATTTCCATCCGATCATGCTGGAAAAAACAGTTGAATAAAGCTTCCTTTCTCTTTGATACGGATTGTATCTATCCTTGGCAGTGATGTGTCTGAGGTCCATATGGATGATGGCCATATGGTGCAGGATTGCCATCACGCATGCGCAGAAATCTTCTTTCGGATTTCATATTGAAAGCCATATCATGTTATGTTATTATTTTTAGTGGCATCCAGCGATGTCCGCTTTTTTGCGGATGTGGATGACTTCTCACACAGCGGATTCACCATCCCGTGTACATGGCTCATAAGCAGGAGTATGCATGTATTGATGGTGTTGGAAACTGTGGCGGTACCAACGGAAAGTGAGGTAAATTAAAAATTATGGCTGTTGTTACATTGAGGAAAATGCTTGAAAATGGAGTTCATTTTGGTCACCAGACACGTAAGTGGGACCCAAACATGAAACCATACATCTACACTGCTAAGAATAATGTTTACATTATCGACCTGAACAAGACACAGGAGCAGCTGGAAGTTGCTTACAACGCACTGAAGAAGATCACAGAAGACGGTGGTAAGGTTCTGTTTGTCGGCACAAAGAAGCAGGCACAGGCTACAATCCTGGAAGAAGCAATCCGTTGTGGTTCTTTCTATGTCAACCAGAGATGGCTCGGTGGTACACTGACAAACTTCCGTACAATCCAGAAGTCCATCAAGACACTTGTTGACATTGAAGAAATGGAAGCAAACGGAACTCTGGCTCTGTACACAAAGAAGGAACAGGCTATGAAGCTGAAGCAGAAGGAAAAGCTCGACAACTTCCTTGGTGGTATCAAGGATATGAAGAAGCTCCCGGATGCATTATTTGTTGTTGACCCACTGGAAGAACACAATGCAGTTGCTGAAGCAAGAAAGCTCGGTATCCCGGTATTTGCTCTGATCGATACAAATGCAGACCCAAGAACTGTTGACTATCCAATCCCTTCAAACGATGATGCAGTACGTTCCATCAAGCTGCTGGTATCTCTGATTGCTGATGCAGTATGCGAAGGAAAGAACCTGCCAATCGAAAACATCGCTGAAGATGCTGATGTTGAAGACATCACAATGAAGGATGTTATCAGAAAGGTCGAAGAAGACGCTGCTGAATACGAAAGAAAGAAGAAGCAGAGATACGAAGAAAAGAGAGCTCAGATGGCTCAGCGTCGTAACTACAACGGCGAAAGAAGAGTCTTCAAAAGAAATGACCATGCAAACAACGCTAAGGTCAAGGCTGAAGAAGGCGAAGCAGTAAAGGCTGAAACAAAGACAACGGAGGCTGAATAATCATGGCAATTTCTGCAAAGCAGGTTAAGGAATTAAGAGAAATCACATCTGCAGGTATGATGGACTGCAAGAAGGCTCTGGAAGCCTGCGATGGTGATATCAAGAAGGCAATTGACTGGCTGCGTGAAAACGGTCTGGCAAAGGCTGCCAAGAAGGAAAGCAGAATTGCTGCAGAAGGTCTTGGTAAGATCGTTGTAGCTGACAACAAGGCTGTTATTCTGGAAGTCAACTCCGAAACAGACTTCGTCGCAAAAAATGACAAGTTCCTCGAACTCCTTGCTACAGCTGCTGAAACAATCGTAGCATCTGATGCTGCTACAGTTGAAGAAGCACTGGCTCTTGCTACAGCTGAAGGCACACTGAATGACACATTCGTCAATGCAGTTGCTACAATCGGTGAAAAGATCACCCTGAGAAGATTCGAAATCCTGACAAAGGGCGATGATGAATTCTTCGGTGCCTATACACACCAGGGTGGCCGTATCGTTGCTGTTACAGTCGTTAAGGGCGGAGATGCTCAGGTTGCCAAGAACATGGCAATGCAGGTTGCTTCCATGAACCCATCCTACATTTCCAGAAACTACATGCCTCAGGAAGTTGTAGATCATGAAAGAGAAGTTCAGGTAGCTCTGCTCGAAAAGGATGAAAAGCTTGCTTCCAAGCCTGAAAAGGTTAAGGCTGGTATCATTGAAGGACGTATTTCCAAGTCCTTACAGGATATGTGCCTTGTTGATCAGGAATACTTCCTGGATTCCGATCAGAAGTGCGGTCAGTATCTGAAGGCTAACGGCGCTGAAGTTGTTAAGTTTGTCAAGTATGTTGTCGGTGAAGGCATCGAAAAGAAGGATGACAACTTTGCAGCTGAAGTTGCAGCTATGGTGAAGTAATTTTCCACAAACAACCATAAGACAGTCTGTCATTAAACAGGCTGTTTTTTTTATCTGTTTTCCAGTTTCAGGAAATATCATTTCAGAATCTGAAACCTGCACCAAACCTGGAAATGAATTCTCTATAATGATCCGTAAGGAGGGAATGACGATGAGTTTTCCAAAGAATTTTCTATGGGGTGGTGCAGTCGCTGCCAATCAATGTGAAGGAGCCTGGCTTACCGATGGAAAGAAGCCGAACATTACCGATGTAGTTGTCGGTATCGGTTCCAACCAGCCAGGACTTGCCTGGAATGAAAAGTCAGGTAAATGGGAGATGAAGCTTGATCCTGAAAAACAGTATCTTTCACATGATGGAATTGATTTCTATCATCGCTACAAAGAAGATCTGAAGCTGTTTAAGGAAATGGGCTTCAACTGTTTCAGAACATCCATTGCCTGGGGCAGAATCTTCCCGGATGGTGATGAAGAACTTCCAAATGAAGCAGGATTGAAATTCTATGATGATCTGATTGATGAGATCATCAGAAACGGTATGGAACCTGTCATCACACTGTCTCACTATGAAACACCGCTGCATCTTTTATGCGAATATGGCGGCTGGATCAGTCCGAAGATGATCACATTCTGGCATCGGTATATCACCACTGTATTCAACCGATACAAGGGCAAGGTAAAGTACTGGCTGACATTCAATGAAGTCAATGCCATGCTGAGAAATCCGATGATTGCTGCAGGGGTCCTGCATATCGATGATCCGCAGTATAAGGATGATGCGAAAAAGTCCATTACACCAAAAGATGTATGGACTGCTTACAGAAATATTCTGATTGCCAATGCAGATACAGTATATACAGGACATCAGATTGATGCTGAAAACAGAATCGGTGCAATGATGACTGCTTCCGGTACAGCTACCTATCCGGAAAACTGTGATCCGGATAATGTATTCGGTGCCTATCAGACACAGCGCATGGCAGTATTCTACATGCTTGATCCAATGGCGACAGGAATGATTCCAGGATATGTAGAGCGTATCTGGAATGAAAACCCGGATCTGGATCCTCACTTTACCCAAAGAGATCTGGCATGGATCAAAGCCAATACAATTGACTTTATCTCCTTCAGCTATTACAGAAGTGCCGTATATGCAAAAGATGCGGAAATGACATCCAATACCGGCGGGATCAAGGGAAAGGAGAACCCATATCTGAGTGAATGTTCGCCAGAACCATGGAGCTGGCCGGTAGATCCAAAAGGATTGCGCTATACGATGAATGTTCTGTATGATCGCTATCATCTGCCGTTATTCATTGTTGAAAACGGCATTGGACTGGATGAAACTCCGGATGAAAACGACATCATCGATGATTCATTCCGTGTGCATTATCTGAAAGAACACCTGTTACAGGTACATGAAGCAATCCTGGATGGTGTGGAATGTCTTGGCTATCTGTGGTGGGGTCCGATTGACATCGTATCTGCCGGTACAGGTGAAATGAAGAAACGCTATGGCTTTATCTATGTTGACCGTCATAACGATGGTACAGGAACATTGGAAAGAAAAAAGAAGATGTCTTTTGACAGTTTTAAAGCTATAATAGAATCAAATGGTGACATTTTGTTATAGGAGGATCATTTAAAATGAAATCACTTGGTATTTCCGTTTATCCGGAACATACGACAAAAGACGCTGCGTATGCCTACATGCGCAGAGCCGGTGAACTCGGCTTTAAAAGAGTGTTCACATGCTTCCTTTCCGTTACAGAGTCTAAGGAAGACCTTGTCAGAAACTTCTCTGAATTCTGCCAGGTAGCACATGAAGCAGGGCTGACTGTATCTGCAGATACAAACCCTGAAGTATTCAAGCACATCGGTGCAACTCCATATGACCTTTCCATTTTCCATGATATCGGTCTGGATATCATTCGACTGGATGGACACTTTGGAAGTGCTGAGGATGCTGCGATCACACGCAACCCTTATGGAATCAAGATTGAATACAATGCTTCCGGTATGATTGCCTTTGATAATCTGATCGAATGCGGTGCAGATGAAGAAAACATGTGTTTCTGTTCCAACTTCTTCCCGCAGCGCCATACAGGTATGGGCATGGAACGCTACATTGAACTGACATCCCGCTATAAGAAGGGTGGATTCAGAGTTGCTTCCTTTGTTTCTTCCAATGCACAGAATACATTCGGACCATGGCCTGTCTATGAAGGTCTGCCGACACTGGAAATGCACAGAGGTCTTCCGATTGACCTGCAGGCAAGACACCTGCTTGCGATGAATCTGTGTCAGGATATCATGATTGGTAACTGCTATGCGGATGATGAAGAACTGGTGACTTTATCCAATATGGATATGACAAAGATTACTGTCAGAGTAGAACCTGTCGCTGATATCACGGATACTGAAAAGGAAATCCTGTACTGGGACAAGCATAACCAGAGAGGTGACTGCAACGAAAACATCATCAGAAGTTCTTTCCCACGTATTGTGTTCAAAGGCAAGTCCATTCCGCCAAGAACTGACAAAGGATTTACAGCACACAGAGGTGATGTTCTGATCGTCAATGACAATCTGGAACACTACAGAGGAGAGCTGTGGATTGTATGCCATGACATTGAAGTGTCCAATGAATACAATGTCGTAGGCCATGTATCATCTCAGGAACAGATCCTGCTTGACTGGATCAGACCTGATTCTCCATTTGGAATTCTCTGATAAAAAACAGGTACATAAACTGACGATATCCGTGTCAAAGCGGGTATCGTTTTTTATTCTTTTTTTCTGTTTTATGTCTGTTGCATAGGCATGTATGCAGTGGTATAGTTTTGCAGGTTTGAAGGGAATTGAATATGGCAAATGAATTGAAAAAAGGGCCGACCGGAAGATATGCACTGCTGCAGGCCGGCTACTTTATGGACTGTCTTGTGATCACAAACTTTGCTGCGCTGTTTCTTGCGGGCAGAAACTTTACGACATCTCAGATCGGTATGGTGACTTCTATATCCGCACTGATCAGCTGTGTACTGTCCCAGATGCTTGGAACAATGGCTGACCGCAGTGATCGGATTCCACTGAAATACTATCTGATTGTCATCATGTCTGTCTGTATGGCATCTTTTGCAGGACTGGCATTTCTGCCCCATACCATGCTGCCGACAATGATGTTCTATATCACTGCCTTTTCTCTGCAGGCTGCCGTATCTCCT
>JAEDEK010000128.1 GCA_016293365.1 Bulleidia sp.
GAGAGTGTATGAAATTATTGATTCAGAGTGACGATTATGGAATTACAAGAGCAGTATCCCTTGGCTGTATTCATGGCATCCAAAATGGAGTCATCAGGAATACCGGGATGTTTGCCAATATGCCATGGATTGAAGAATGTGTAGATTGGATCCGTCCATATCTGGATGGTATTGCTTTTGGGATTGATCTGAATGCATCTACAGGCCCTTCGATTCTTGGGCATGAAAAACTTCCGACCTTAACTCATGAAGATGGAACATTCCTGAGTTCAAAAGAAAACCGTGCTTTGGATACTGAAGAGAACAGATACGACCATCTGGCGGATCACAGAGATGAACTATATGCAGAATTCAAAGCACAGATCGACAGATACATAGAACTTGTAGGACACAAGCCGGATTATATTCATAATCATGCATATGGCACAAGAACAACATCAGAAGTGACCCATGCTTTGGCGAAGGAATATGGTATTCTCAGTTCCACTGCATTGCTGGAGCATGCAGAAGTCAAAGAAGCTGGTATGGGATGGTACGTATGGGGTGGTCCGGAAAAACAGCTGATGGAAGATCCGATCACCTATATCGTTGAGGACAAAGGAAATCTACTTTCCATGAAGTATGGGTATATTGTGTCTCATTGTGGATATGCTGATTCAGATCTGTTTGAACTGACAAGTTTTACAACATGCAGAATTAAGGATCTGCAATGCATGACAAGTGATGCAGTAAAAAAATGGATTGCTGACAATCATATTGAACTCATCAGTTTTAAGGATCTGCCAAAGGAGTGGAACGTATGATGTATCAGTTCCCAGATCATTTTTTATGGGGAGCATCCACAAGTGCATTCCAGGTGGAAGGCGGTTATCAGGAAGGTGGAAGGGGACTTGCCACAACAGATGTGCAGAAGATTCCAGAAGGAAGAGCAGATACAAAGGTAGCTGCGGATCATTATCACCATTGGCGTGAAGATGTCAGTCTGATGGCGGAACTTGGACTGAAAACATATAGGATGAGCTTTTCCTGGAGCAGGATCATGCCGGATGAAACACTGGCCCCAAACCCGGAAGGATTGGCGTTTTATGATCAGCTGATCGATGCATTACTGGAAAATGGAATTGAACCGCTTGTTACGCTTTACCACTTTGAATGTCCCCAGGCACTTGTAGATGCATTTGGTGGATGGAAAAGTCGTAAGATGATAGATGCATATACTGCATATGCAAAAGTCTGCTTCTCTCATTTCAGGGGAAGAGTAAAGAAATGGGTCACGGTCAATGAGCAGTTGATTGCGGTTGCGGCAAGTAATCTGAATGGAAACCGTGAAAAAGATCCAGTTAAGTATATGAAAGATATGTATCAGATGAGTTATCATATTTCTTTAGCGGAGCATAAAGCATTCTCATTGTTAAAAAAGATTGATCCTGAAGCAATGATCGGTCCCGTATGTGCAATTCAGGTTGTATATCCTTTGACCAGTAAGCCGGAGGATGTGGAAGCTGCATGGCAGGCAGAAGAACTGATGGAATTCTATATGCTGGATATGAGTGTACGTGGAGAGTATTCCCCATTTATCACTTCCTATCTGAAAGATCATGATTATTATCCGGAAACAGACAGGGAAGATGTTTCTGTTCTGAAAGACTCATCACCAGATTTCATCGGTATCAATTATTATTTTTCGATTTGTGCAAAACAGAAATCAGGACCAATCAATTACAATCAGCCGCCATTCTGGGTTTCCGACCTCTATGATATTTGTGATAATCCATATCTGCAGAAAACAGAATGGATGAGTATGGGAGTAGATTCGAAAGGACTGCGCACAGGTATGGAAAAGGTTTACCAGCGTTATCAACTTCCTATGATCATTACAGAAAATGGAATGGCAGTCAGCGAAACACCGGATGAATCAGGTAAAATTGATGATCATTACAGAATTGATTATCTTCATGCACATCTTGAGCAGATTTATCGGATGCTTCAGGAAGGAATTCATATCATGGGATACTGCCCATGGAGCTTTGTGGATGTTCTTTCGTCTCATCAGGGATTTTCGAAAAGATATGGTCTTGTCTATGTGGACAGAACAGAAACAGATCCTAAACAGTGTTCCAGAATCAGAAAAAACAGTTTTTACTGGTATCAGAATGTAATTCGATGCAACGGTATCGAGTGAAAAATGGTACACTGAATGAGGTTAAGCTGTATATGCTGCCAGAATCATAGATGAAATACTTAATGGCCCTGAGTAATATGAAAGGGTAATATGCTGGAGAATTGCGTGAATCGAAAAGGAAACATCTTAATGGATCATGCAGACCTTGTAATGAGTTGTGGTGAAACGAATCAGGATGATGCAGGTAAATATGCGGTAATGGCTGTTATGGATCATCTGATTCTTCAGTATATGAAAAGATACTACAGATAAGCTCATATGGAAAATGGTATTAAGAATATTCGCATAAATATGCGAAATCATCAATTGATAATATAGGGAGGAGTTAATATGGAACATAAATTCCTGATTGGCTCAGCGACTGCTGGTGGCCAGGTAGAAGGATACAATACAAACAGTGATATTTGGGCGATGGAATATATGAAGACAGGTGGCTATAGTGAACCTTCATTAGCTGCGGCAAATCATTATCATACATACAGACAGGATATAGAACTGATGCATCAGGCTGGTCTGAATGCCTATCGTTTCTCACTGGAATGGGCAAGAATCGAACCGAAGAAGGGTGTATTTGATGAAAAGGAAATGGATCATTATCTCGATGTGATTCATACATGCCGGGAATATGGTATTGAACCTGTCATTACATTGTTCCACTTTGCTTCACCAAAATGGCTGATCACAGAAGGTGGATGGGAATCAGAATCCACAATAGAATACTTCGGTGAATATGCTGCATATGTTGCAGAGCATCTCAAGGCAGAAAACATCCGCTATATCATTACAATCAATGAAGCCAATATGGGCATTCTGATAGCGGGGTTTCTTGAGAAAATCATGAAGCATATGGATGGAGCAGGTCTGCAGATCGGATTGGATCTTGAAAACATGGCAGATAACCAGAAGCTTTCAGAACAGGAGAATCTGGAAGTATTCGGTGTCAGACAGGCGGCAGTATTTACATCTCCCCGTACATCACACGGTGATGAAATTGTATGCAGAGCACACAGAAAAGCAGTCGAAATACTGCACAGTATTCTTCCAGACACCAAAGTAGGTCTGAGCCTGAGTCTGCGTGATCTGCATTACACCGAAGGCGGAAAGCAGAATGCAGAAAAAGACTGGGAAAAAGACTTCCTTCACTATTTACCGACGATCAGGGATGATGATTTCTTTGCGATTCAGACATATACAAGAGCAGTCTTTACAGAAATGGGAGAACAGGATCCATCGAGTGAGGCAGTGTTAACACAGATGGGCTACGAGTACTATCCGGAATGTGTGGAACATGTCATCAGAAAAGTGCATGAATCATTCCACAAAGATCTTCTGATTTCTGAAAACGGAATCGCAACAGATGATGACAGTCTGAGAATACAATATATCGATACAGCTTTAAAGGGCGTGCTGAAATGTCGTGATGAGGGCATTCCGATCAAAGGATATATGTACTGGTCGTTTATCGATAACTGGGAATGGCAAAGTGGCTACAGTATGAAATTCGGACTTGTATCTGTGGATCGGACATCACAGAAACATATCCCTAAACCAAGTCTTTCTTTTCTGGGATCTTATACAGAAAAAGTGAATCATCAATGATCACATTAAGGTCATCCTGTAAGGGATGGCTTTTTTAATGGAAAAAGTGACCTTCGGTGAAAGTCACTTTACTTTGTGATAAACAGATTGCTGATTCGTTTCTCATCTTCCTGAATCAGGTTATAGGATGCGCGTGCGTAAATAGACAGCAGGTCTCTATATGGATTGTCTTCTTCCGCTTTGAAGTAGTTACCGTTGGCATCCTTACAGCCAAGAGCCGTCACAACAGGTACCTTACCATAAAGAGTATTGAGAAACTGCATGTAAGGGGATAATTCCATGCCGGAACACTGGGCAAGTAATACGGAAAGATAATCGGCAGAAATCAGATCAATCCATCCTTCTGGAATATCATAGTTTGCCCACATGATAAATCTTGTGATATAGCGCTTCTGATTCTCCTCATCTGAAAGCTGTGTGATCGGTTTTCCCATGACTTCTTCATAGAAGGAGTCTTCAATAAACGGCTGATGATCACCAAACATCAGAATGATCGTCGGTTTTTTGGCATTGGAATAATATGTGATCAGATCTTCAAGTGCCTGATCACTGACTTTGATGAGTGACAGATACTGTTGTGTCAAAGGGACATCTCCGTTTAAACCTTGAAGTTGTATATCCTCAATAAAATCCGGATCACTCTGATCATAGGAAGAATGATTCTGCATCGTGATATTGAACATGAAGTATGGCTTTGATGGATCCGCATCGCTGTGCATTTCCTTTAATACTTCATAGTTCTGCTCATCCGATACATACCTCCTCAGTTTTTCCCAGTATGGACGGTCTTCATAGGCAATAAAGGAATCGAAACCGAAGTCTTCATAGACAGCCGGTCTGTTCCAGTCTTCCTTATAGTATGGATGCATGACTTCCGCTGTATAGCCATCATTCTTTAATGTGCTGATCAGGCTGTATGTATCATGATCAATATATCTCTGGTAGGCATTGGATCCATATGGTAGAAAAGCCATGGAATTACCTGTGAGAAACTCATATTCGGTATTGGATGTGCCGGTACCGATGGTTGATACATAGCAGTTTCCCTGAATGACATTTTCACTTCCGATTAAGGAATTGACATATGGCATGTAATCCTGGTTTGTATCAAAATGACCAATCACAGAAAGATCTGCATAGCTTTCATTCATGATGACAATGATATCCGGTTTTTCTACATTCACCGGATCGGTCTGAATACCGGTAGCCTGTTCAAAGATGCCAGGAGCACGATGATCAATGGCATTCAGCACATCCTGCTCAAGACTGTCCGGATCATATCCATCCGGAGCAGAAAGGGACATGTATTTTGTATTGACAAGAAATTCCGCAATGGCACCTTTGGCTTCATAGCCACGGGTCTGATTGAAGAAATCAGGCGTTGCCCCGAATGTTCTGTTCAGAATGTCAGTTCCATAATAGATACCGACAAGTCCTGCCATACAGGCACCACATATTCCACGGGAATATCGGTATGTTCTGGATCGGATCCCTGTTTTTACAAGATCCGAACACTTCCAGACAAGCAGACACATGACAAGTGAAAACAGGATTTCCACACCGATATGG
>JAEDEK010000129.1 GCA_016293365.1 Bulleidia sp.
AATTCCTCCCGCAGATGAATCAGCAGGATTCCTTGGCACATTCTTCATTGAAAACTGTAAAATATCTGTTTTCAGATGATGTGGTTTTTTGGTATATTAGTTCTCGTGTTTTAAATTTTGGGGGAAAGAATGAAACGCGAACTGACAGTAAAAGAAGAACTTGTAAAACTCTATCCACAGCTGATGGGGGATATTGCTGAAACGCTGGCAAGCAGCAGTAAGACGGAAGGGGAACTGCTTGAATACGTGGAATTCCACTTTGGCGGTAACAGCTATCGTATCTTTGCATGGCTGCAGGCTGGTTCCTTTCACTACATCATGGGAAAGCCAGGTATTTATCTTTCCAATGATTCAAGCATTACAGTAGATGATCCGGATGCGGTTTTCGTGGAAACCAATGATCCATCAGTACTTGTACTGCCTGCAGGATCAAAGATCTATTTTGCTTTACCATATCAGCTGCAGGTCAACAAGCTTGTCAATCAGGAAAAAAGAGGATGGAATGAGGAATACTTCATCATGACATGCGGTGGCAGTGCACTTGAACAGGCATTCCAGTCAAAAAAGGGTACAGAAATCTGTAACAGCCTGCAGAAAGTGGCAGAAGATTATCAGGCATGCTTTGATTTTGAAAGCAATACCATGATGTATCTGAGCAGTGATGCTCTGGATCTGTATTCCGCAAAACCATATACAAAACGGATCCGTGCAAACCAGCTGCCGATGTTCAATGGTGTATATGAAGCGTGGAAAGCATTTACCGATAATAACAGCAGCGGTTCCTGGTGCTTTATGGCATATGATTTCAATTATCACGGCAACCAGTATCGTCTGACATGCGGTAATCTGGTGGAATATGATATTTTCTACAAGGATGCAAATGCAAAAATCAGAGAAAAGCTTCTGAACATGGGCGCCAAGGATCTGCAGTTTGTATGCAGTAAAGTCATGTAAAAAAGGCGATTGGTAAACCGCCCTCAACACTTCTATTATACGCTTAAAAAAATTCAAAAAACAGACTGTATTTTATGCTTGTGCATTTGTATATTATAGGTGTCAAAAGAAAAGAGAACCGATTCAAGGAAAGAGAGGTACTCAACATGAGGAAGGTGTTACTCGAATATCGTTAATGTTCCTGCAGGAAATCAGACATTCAATGCAGGAACACCATCATCGCAGAAGATGAAGAAATCCTGATTTGTTACAGAAGGTGAAAGAAAAAGATCTGAACCTGAAAATATTCTTCATCAGAAGCATTGCCAATAAAAAAGAAAGAGCTGTCTGACATGAGGGTAGACCAATGGACAGTTACATCACATACAACTGAATATTTCAAATCCTGAAGGAAACTTCAGATAATCAAGATCTACGATCAAGATCAATACCTGAATCATCAGGTTATCATAAGGATCAGAAACAAGGCTGTTACCGGTAGACGGGCAGCCTTTTCATTTCCACATTCAGGAACTCCATCACAGTGGTGGATCATTTTACATTCAGTATGTAGTATGATTAATGAAGTTTTGAAAAGGGAGATGAATCACATGATTGAAAATGTAAAAGCTGTTGCGGCAGATATTGATATGACGTTGACTGCCAAAGGTGGAGATCTGCCACAGGCAACTGTGAAGGCATTCCAGGTTCTTCACGAAAACGGTGTCATGCTCGGACTGGCAACGGGTAGAGTCATTGAAGAAAGAGAGAAGAAATTCGGTACAACATGGGGCCTTGGTTTCGATTTTGATTTTATTATCGGTATGAATGGCGGTATGATCTATGACCGTAAAACAAATCGTACATGGCAGACAGAACTGCTGACTACAGAGGAAATGAAGGAAACACTTTCCTATATGATGCCTCTTGTTGAAAAGTATCAGATACCGGTCAACTGCGAAGGTGGTGGAAACATCAATGCGATGTTTATCCAGGGAGAGCTGCTGGAAGCAGAAAAAAGACATGGATGGATGTTTGAAGACCATACAGGAGATCTCGACGGTTTCTGTGCAAAAAGATGTTTTAAGATTCTGTTCCGCTGTAATGAACATGTCGATGAAATCAGAAACCACTTCCTGGAAAGATTTGGTGATACATATCAGATGATCGAAACATTCCCTGGTACTGTTGAAATGATGCATAAGGGCATTGATAAAGGTAATGGCATGAAGATCTGGACAAGCTGGGCAGGTATTGATATGAAAGACTGCATCGGTTTTGGTGATAACGAAAATGACAATACACTGTTGCAGGACTGTGGTCTTGGGGTATGTCTGAAAGATGGTAATCCAAAGACGATTGCAGTTGCGGATGAACTGACGGATTATACATGTGCAGAAGGTGGCGTCGGTCACTATCTGATGGATCATTACCTCAAGCCAAAAGGTCTGATGTGATGAAGCTGTTTTTGGAATATCGTAATCTTTCCAGAAATAATCATATCCTGTTTTTCGGCAGAATGATGACCGCTCTTGGTTCCATGGTCTTTTCCATGCTGACGCTGATTCTTTCTCAGAAACTTGGCATGGATGCGACAACCATCGCAATGGTCATGTTTCTTTATGGATTATGCAATGTGCCATTGGCTTTGACTGGTGGAAAACTTGCAGACAGATTTTCCAGAAAGAAGATCATTGTATTGTGTGATCTATGTTCCATTGTTGCCTGTTTCTACACTGCCATGGTGCCGCTGTCATACGTTTCTCTTGTTGTATTTGCCCTTGGAACATTATTACAGTCCATGGAATGGTCAAGTTATACGGCACTTATTGCGGATCTGACACCATCGGATCAAAGGGAACAGGCTTACTCCCTGAATTATCTTGGAACAAATCTTGGAATGATTCTTTCTCCCACTCTGGCAGGTATTCTATTTCAGAATCATCTTCCTGTGATGTTTGTTCTTCAGGGAACTGCGATTGGTATTTCCACACTTCTGATCTGGTTGTTTCTGGATGAATCACAGACATATGAAAATGACAATGTTTATGAACAGGCGCAGGAATCAGTCAGTTTCTGGCAGGTGATTAAGGAAAACAGACTTGTGATCTTCTTCGTTGTTCTTCTGGCTTTGTATTTTGCAGTGTACAACCAGTATCAGTATCTGCTGCCACTGGATATGGGAAGTATACATGGAGAACATGGTGCCCTGATCTTTGGAACAGTATCTTCCATCAACTGTTTTACAGTTGTTGTCTGTACGCCGATTCTCACAAAGCTGTTTTCAAAGTGGATGGATATCAGAAAAGTCGCACTTGGCAGTATGACAGTTACAGCAGGATATCTGATGTATCTGATAACCAGAAGCTTTGTACCTGGATATTATCTTGTCATGATTGTGTTTACATGGGGTGAAATCCTGCAGTCTATATCCATGGATTCCTATGTCACGCGTCGTGTTCCATCCTCTCATACAGGCAGAATCGTTGCATTGGAAAGTGTCACGCAAAGTATTTTCATGGGCGTATTTCAGGTGGCTGTCGGCTGGATTTATGATCTGAGTGGTGCTGTACCAACCTGGGCGGTTGTGATTGGAACAGGTGTTATCACAACGGTTCTTCTTGCCGTTCTGGCTGGAATGGATCGAAAGACATATCCGCAGTTGTATGTTGACAAACTACAGGCAAAGTAGGAAAATACCGGTACGTGAGGGAGTAATCTGCTTATGTCAAGCGGTCGTTCAACATACTGGGAGAAATCTCTGGGCGGCCTTAAATGATGAGACTCATGTATGACTGTGTCATGCATGGAGTGTATCTGTAAAACAAATCCGGGCATGAACGTGTCCGGTTTTCTTATGGGAGGGAAAAGAATATGAACTGGGATCTTCTGTTTTTTACCAAAAGTATTGCGTTAGGTGTGGGACTGGCTATGGATGCCTTTTCTGTCTCGCTTGCAAACGGTCTGAATGAGCCTTCTATGAAAAAAACAAGAATGCTACTGATCGCAGGTATCTTTGCGTTGTTTCAGTGTGTGATGCCGTTAATCGGATGGATCTGTGTCCATACGGTTGTGCAGTATTTCAATGCGGTATCTGTTCTGATTCCATGGATTGCTTTGGCATTACTTGGATATATCGGTGGAAAGATGCTGTATGAAGGACTGCATCCCGAAAAGGAAGAAGAAAATGATAATGATCATGCGTTGACCATGAAACTGCTTATGGTACAGGGGATTGCCACATCCATCGATGCACTGTCAGTCGGTTTTACCATTGCTGAATATGATGTGATTCATGCTTTGATCAGCTGCATGATCATTGGCATCGTGACCCTTGGCATCTGCCTTGCCGGACTGCATCTTGGCAGAAAATTCGGCACAAAACTGGCAGGAAAAGCAGGTATTCTTGGTGGAATCATTCTGCTTGTAATCGGTCTTGAAATCTTTGTTTCCGGTGTGTTCATGTAAAGGAGTCTTAATGAAAGCAGAAACGTTTCTGAAAAGCAATCCTGTGCGATATGCAGGTATACTTGAAGTCATACGACGTGGTACAGCATGTATCCATGAAGATGAGCAGGATGGTATCTATCTGACGGATACCATCAGTCAGATCGGTTTTATTGCCTGCAGTGATGCGGAACAGGCATACAGATGGTTCTGTAAGCATGACAGGATGGGATACAGTCTCCTAAACATCTTTGATGAAAAGCTGAAGGATCGCATTGTATCAGAAGGGAAGATGGAAATGATGGTGGAATGCCATCAGTATGCATATCTTTCTCAATCTCAAGCGGAAATGAAAACGGAATTGAATTTTGTCCATGCAGAGCGTTCTGATCTTCCATTTATCATGTCTGTTTATGACACGTTGGAAGAATGGGAAATCCGTATGATCATTGAACGTCAGACACTCTGGATCGCAAGGATGGATGAAATACCAGTCGGTATTATCGGATGTCATCTGGAAGGCAGCATGGGACTGCTTGTTGTATTACCGGAATATCGCAGAAAGGGGTATGCATTACAGATGGAATCCTTCCTGATCTCCACATTACAGGAAAGAGGCTGTTACTGTTTCGGCCAGGTTGTCAAAGGAAATCATGCATCAGAAGCATTACAGGTAAAAGCAGGGATGCAGATGGATGATCAGCTGCAATACTGGTTGTATCACGAGTAAGAACATGGGGGAAGTCTGTACATCATCCATTTTCTGCATATGATGCGATAATATGTGGACCCGTCAACTGCCCGGCAATGAATTGCCAGGCTTGAAGAGAATGATCTGAGGATCATTCGCATCAACTTACCCGGATACAGCGATTCCTACAGTAACGATGCTACTGTATTTTTCTGCCAGTTAAGGGG
>JAEDEK010000130.1 GCA_016293365.1 Bulleidia sp.
TTGCATAAGGAAGAAAGTGTGGCATAGATTTTCAGCTTCTGTGAAATGGAATAGGTCGTATCCTTTTCAATGATACGAATTGTGTCATTGACTACCTGAAGCACTTCCATTTCCTCTCCATCCAGTACTGCTTCCATCCTTGTAACAAAGTCATTGGAAATATTCGGATCGTGTTTTGACATATCTCACCTTACAGGAAATCTTCATCCTGATGATCTGATTCCGGGGAAACAATCACAATCTCATCGGTATCGACTGCTTCCTGAATCAGTGCTTCATAGTCAAAACGTGCTTCATATTTTTCACTTTTTTCAATGGATGGCTTTGTGACAGGATTTTTCGGATCAAAGATCGTACAGCAGTCCTCGTATGGAAGAATACTTGTTTCATATGTACCGATCTTTCGGGCAAGATCGATGATTTCAATCTTATCAGAGCAGATCAAAGGACGGAAAACAGGCATGGTACATACACTGTTGATGCAGGCAATGGATTCCAGTGTCTGAGAAGCAACCTGACCAACGGATTCGCCTGTACCGATTGCAAGGCATCTGTTGTTTTCAGCAATCCGCTGTGCCAGACGGAACATCATACGACGCATCAGTGTCACTGCATATGGATCACCGGCTGTCTTATAGATTTCCAGCTGCAGCTTTGTGAAGTTGACAACATGGACTCGCATATGTCCCTGGTATTCCGATACCATACCGGCAAGGGAAAGTACCTTCTGCTTTGCTGCTTCACTTGTATACGGCGGGGATGAGAAATGTACCGCCTCAACAAAAAGACCACGTTTCATCAGCTGATATGCCGCAACAGGAGAGTCAATTCCACCTGATAACATCAGCAGAACTCTGCCGTTGATACCACTAGGATATCCACCAGCTCCCTGAATCTTTTCTGATGTGATATAGGCACAGTCGGAATGCACCTCAATGCGGATCGGCAGGTCCGGATTGTGGACATCCACCTTCAGCTGGCTGTTATGCAGAACTGCACCTGCAACTGCACGGTTGATTTCATCTGAGCGCATCGGATAGGACTTATCATGACGCTTTGTGATGACTTTGAATGTTTTGCAGGAAGATTCCTGGGCAATGCGGATGCATGTGGCACGAATGGACTGAATATCATTGTCAACTTTCTCGGTAAAGGAGAAAGAAGAAATGCCGAACACCTTCTTCAGCTTTTCCCGGATTACATCCTGATCTTCCCCATTCAGACGAATATAGATACGATCGTATGTCTTTGTATATTCCAGGGCAGGATGATCCCTCAGCATGTATTTGACATTGTGGAACAGTCTTGCGATGAAATCCTTGCGGTTTTTCCCTTTTGTGGAAAGCTCACCATAACGGATGAGCACAGTATCATATTGAACCATATTTTGAAATAATCTCCCGGCATGCGTCAACAAAGGCATGCACTTCTTCCATAGTATTGTAATACGTCAGTGAAACACGGATACAGCAGCTTGCCCTTCTTGGGGAATAACCCATCGCGACAAGTACGTAGGATGGATCATTGGATCTGCTGGCACAGGTGGACCTTGCCGAAACCATGAAACCGGCACGATTCAGAGCGTTCTGCATGACTTCCGACGGGATTCCTTCATAGGAGAAATTGACCGTGGAAACAACACTGTTTTCCGGACTGTTGATTTCCATCCCATCGATCGTCAGCAACCCTGCAATGAGTTCATCTTTCATGGCTTTGATGTGATCGTGATATTTTCTGCCGTTTTCCAGTGCCAGACGCAATGTCCTGGCAAATACCATATTCACCAGGGCATTGCTTGTTCCTCCCCGCAGTCCGGCTTCCTGCTCTCCACCATTAATCAGCGGTTCAAACGGCACATGCACTTTTCTGACAAGAATGCCGCTGCCTTTCAGACCTTCCAGTTTATGGGCGGAAATAGAAGCCAGATCGATATTGGACAGATTGACTTCCACTTTACCAATGGCCTGGGTCAGATCACAGTGCATAAAGGCACCGGTATGTTTTCTGACATATTCAGCGATTTCTTCGATCGGATTGATGGATCCTGTTTCATTGTTGACCCACATCAAAGATACGATGGCAGTATCTTCACATACCGCCTTCTTCACATCTTCCAAAGATACACATCCATCGGTATTGACAGGAAGATATGTAACACGGTATCCGAATACTCTTTCCATCTGGGCACAGCAGTTGAGGATACTGGAATGTTCCACACAGCTTGTGACGATATGCTTTTTATGCGGGGAAGCAAAACAGACACCCTTGATGGCAGATGTATTAGATTCTGAAGAACCGGATGTGAACATGATATCATCGCTGTTAACACCCAAAAGCCCGGCGATTGCTCGGCGGGCCTTTTCCATCATACGGAAGATCTCAATGCCTTCATCGTACAGTGACTCACTGTTGACATAGTATTTGTGAAGGAGTGATTCGTAACTTTTCAGTACTTCCGGATGAATTCTGGATGTACTTGCGCTGTCAAAATATGTTCTCATGCGCCTTTAGCATTCTCCCTGATCATGGATTCATAGTTTCCTGGATGAATCTTTTCAATCGTTGCGATGGCAGTTGTCAGAGCCTGTGTATATTCCCCATTCCGGAAGCATAGCTCACTTCTTGTCAGTTCGGAATCAATATCCGCATATGTGGAACGGTATCTGTTTCCAAATACAATCGTATTTTCCACCATGACAACCGTACCGACAACATTGTTGACGTTGTTATAAAGCTTATAGATGAAATCCAGTGCTTCCTGCAGGATGGAAGAAACAACCTGAATATTGATTGGTGTCTGTTCCAGAAGTCCTGTCAACTGTTCGATATAATGGTCGGCCTGATCCATGTCTTCACGGAATGTATCGGAAATGTTCGGCAGTTTGTATTTACGGATCTTGACTGTCATCTGATTCATGATGATCTGCAGCTTGACCAGTTCTTTGCGGATGCGGTCTTCATCATTGACAGCAGACTGCAGTTTGTTTCTCATGATGACAAGAGAGTCATTACATGCAGACAGTGAAGTCTTCAGTTCATTCATGGATAACATGACAGAGCTTGCCGGCATCTGATAGATACCGTTGCTGTTGGCAAACTTGGAAAGCTGAGGTCCGATTGTCTTCAGATCGTCTTCATCTTTTTCCAGCTGTGCACTCATTCCTTCCAGACCGAACTTGACAGAAGAAGAATCAAGTCCCTTGGCAACCGCTTCATAGTTGTCAACTGCCTGTTCATACAGTTCCTTTGTGGATTTATATGCAGACTTCATCTGATCATATGCACCTGCTTCATTGCGTACCGCATCAAGCATCTGATTCAGTCTTGCCTTGCATGTTGTAAAGTTTTCTTCGATGCCATCTGTTTTACATGTGGCAAGGCTGATCATGTCATCATTGAGCATCTTTTCAACAACGGAAAGATTCTTTTCCACTTCCAGATGTTTGAGATAGACGCCCTTTGCACGGTTTCTGGAAAATTCCTTACGCAGAGTTTCAATCAGATTCGGAATCACGCCTCTGCCATCTTCCAGCAGGGATGGCATCGTGACAAGGATCTGATCGATTTCCTTCATGTTTTCCTGAATGGATTTCAGTTCATCGGCAGCCTTGTCATAATCACCGGAAAATGTCCAGTCTTCGAAAGTTGAAAACATCTTTTCCGTATCACTGATTCTTGATTCCACATATTCCCAGCAATAGGAAAGATGCGAAGCATTTTCCTGCGCTGAGGACTTCAGTGCACGGAATCTGTTTTTCAGGCTTGTTGCATCCTGTCTCTGCTTGTTGTCCTTTGCCAGAATCTCATCAAGCATGACATCCAGTTCGTGAACTTCCTTGTCTGTCAGTGTGATGTCTTTTTCAAGGTTTCTCATCATCTCATCAGCTTTACGCAGCTGACCAACAAGAATGGCATCTTCACATTCCGCCATGTGACCGGAAATGCCGGCGATGGCAGCCTGAGACAGATCAAACAGACGCCCAGCCTCTTCCGCTCTTCTGGCTGTTTCGGAATTTCCCTTGGCAAGGGCTCTTGCCTTGGTGATCTTAACCGTCAAAGGCACGGATTTGATGTCGTTGTATTTCTGTTCCAACTCTTCCAGTTCCTGTCTGTAATGTTTTGTTCTTACTTTTTCTACAATCAGCCATACGGTAAGTAAGACAACCAGTACTGCTATCGCTATGACAACTCTGATATCAGAGATAACACTTAAAAATTTATTCATGAGGGCACCTCTATTAATTCACAGAACAATAGTATCAAAAATTAACGGTTTTGAACATACATATTCACGTCCAAAAACCGGTGATCCACCATGAAATGCCTTAAATATGCACAAAATTCGAATTCCATGATTGACTTTGAAAAACTTTACACATATAATAATTCAGCGTGAAAATAATAGCAGCTTGCAGAGTCATGCATCAGGCGTTGTTAACAGTAAAGCTGTCGGGAAAGTAACTGAGCTGCATTCAGCGAACACCACCATAACAACACCCTGCATCGATGATCTGTACCTGTTGTTGTTTCGCCAATGTCATATAGGAGGAAATAACACATGGCACGTTACACAGGACCTGTATGGAAGAAGGCCAGACGTCTGTCCTTCTCCGTTCTTGAAACAGGTGAAGAGCTTAAGAAGAGAACTTATGCTCCTGGTCAGCATGGACCAACAAAGCGCATCAAATTAAGTGGTTACGGAACACAGCTCCGCGAAAAGCAGAGAATCCGTATCATGTACGGTCTGAATGAAAGACAGTTCGCAAATCTGTTTGCCAAGGCATCCAAGATGGATGGTATGGCAGGTGTAAACTTCCTGGTACTGCTGGAAAGCAGACTGGATAACCTGGTTTACCGCATGGGCTTTGCCAAGACACGTAAGGCAGCAAGACAGCTTGTCAACCATGGTCATATCGAAGTTGACGGAAAGAAGCTTGACATCCCAAGTGCTGAAATTAAGCCTGGTCAGGTCATCGCTGTCCGCGAAAACGCAAGAAACTTCGCTGTCATCAACGAATCTCTGGAAGGATGCATTTCCACACCTGCATTTGTTGAAGTAGACAAGGAAAACAAGAAGGGAACATATCTGAGAACTCCTGAAAGAAACGAACTCAATCAGGAAATCAACGAATCCCTCGTCGTCGAATACTACAACCGTTAATCGATGCAGAAAAAGCCGTAGAAATACGGTTTTTTTCATACATGAAAAAGGTTCAGCATTTCAATGTATGCTGAGCCTTTTTATCATCAGTCAAGATCTCTTCCC
>JAEDEK010000131.1 GCA_016293365.1 Bulleidia sp.
GGATGATAAGAAAAGAGCACTGTTTATCACCCTATAGAGTTTCCGACAGTGCTCAATATTAAAAAGGAGAAATATTATGAAAAGAATTCTTGTACTGATTTTTACCTGCCTTTCATTATTGTTGATTTCAGTTAATGTTTACGCTGAATCACGAAGTAGTCAGCATAATGTTGAAGGATGTATTCCTGAAGAGTGTATCCAAAACAGACCAGAAATTATTTCAGAAAAAACAAATGAGGATGGAAATCTCATCATATCTTATAACAATGGAGTCGAAGTTGAAATTACAGATGAAGATACATATATCATTCGAGATTACCAACACTCTATAAATAATTCTGTTCCAGAATTTCAGACAAGAGCCTCATGGACAGAGATCGGAGAAGCAATCATTCGCATAATCAAAGCAATATTAGATTCATGTTCATCAATACAGTACTTGACAGGACATGACATCTGCAGAATTGTTCTGAACTATATATCGACACCAAAAACTGATGGAACATACACTTATCTTTTAAGTGGAAGATATATATCTGGTTATATCCCAGGTTGTGAACCTGCCCATTCTTTACCATGTAATTCAGGATATTGGGAATATAAGGTAGTAAGATCATGAATAAATTAGAGAAATACGAATTGCTGATGTATCTTGATCCCATAATCCTTATTGTATTCAGAGCCATCATTGATCATTTTCCAGCAGATGAAACAATAAAAATGGTAGTTGGAACTGTTATTGGCCTTTCGTTAATTGCAGTACTCTATTATCTGGAAAGGAAATTTACTTCAAAGTATCATACAAAGAAAACTGAGATCTACATTATTAACACCTTTATATTTCTGTATCCAACTATCCTGATTCAGTGCAGGAAATATCTGGACAGTAGAAATGTCGCATACATACCATCTGTTCTGTTGCAGTTAGTGAGTATAACTCCATTGTTAATCATCAGCTGTTTCCTTTTCAGAAGAGTGAAATCATCAACTATAATATCGGAATGATTCATCACAATGTTACTTTTATAAAAAGTGCATGATAAACACCCAATACCATCAGTGCTTAACTTAATGACATTGCTGTATCTTTGTTCCATATTATTACAGGCACCAAACATCCTTGTACTGGATGAACCTACTAATGATCTGGATACGGATACAATCACAATCCTTGAAGATTACCTGGACAACTTCAAAGGTGCAGTCATCGCAGTATCTCATGATCGCTATTTCCTGGATAAGATTGCGGATCGACTATTTGTATTTGAAGGAAGTCACATTTCCATTGTGCAGCAGAGCTATTCCGATTATCTGGAAAGCAGAGCCCCAAAGACATCTCAGCCTGAACCAGCAAAACCAAACAGACTGACCTATACAAAAAAGAAAGAACTGGAGAAGATGGAAATACAGCTCCCATCATTAGAAGAAAAGGTATCCTCTTTGGAACAGCAGCTCAGTCTTGTTACAGATTACAGTAAAATCCAGAACATCTCATCACTTCTTGAAGAGGCAAGACAGAACCTGGAAGAAGCAGAACTGAGATGGATGGAATTGTCTGAGAAATCAGAATCATGACAGACGTATGCGTCAAATTGAGACGTGGTAGTTAAAAGCACCTCTATATGCGAGAATGGATCTGCATATGGAGGTGCTTGTATGTTATATGGCATGTGGACTATTCCAGAGATCAGATCTCTTACTGAGACTTCTTCTCTTCTTCCAGAATCTGCCGTACTTCCTTCTTACTCATCATCCTGACATAGGATGGCAGCTGGTCTGAGTATGGTAACAGCTTCCTGAGAGCTTCCTTATCTGTCAGATCTGTATGAGGCAGTGTCTCAAACAGATACATCAGGTACATATATGGATTGATTCCATTCTCCTCACATGTTATTACTATCGAATAGATCTTGGCACTGACATCAGCTCCGGTTGTACTGACATAGAATTTACACCTGTTTCTGAACACTGCAAATGGACGTATCGCTCTCTCTGTGATCGAGTCTGACATATCTATGCGTCCATCTTCAAGGAATAATGCCAGTCCTGCTCTGTTATTCAGTACATAGTTGATTGCGTTCTTCATTGTGTATCTGCCGATTTTCGGTTCAATGGATTCAAGCCATGACAAAAGAGAATCAAACCTGGGCTTTATGTCCCTTTGTCTGACTTTCGTGATGTATTCGAACCTTTTATCCTGATCCGAGTACTTCTGGGCAGCTCTTTCCTCGGTTTTATTGTTCAGATTAAAGATTTCCTGGTATCTGCGTATAGCTTCTGCTTCTTCCGACTTCTGTCTGGCCTTGCCCTTAGGCAGCAGCTTATATGCATCTTTGAACTTTCGTAGGGCATGGACATTACAGAGAGATCTTTGAACATTTTCAACCTTGTTGTATCCGCTGTAAGCATCCGTACACAGAACACCTTCGAAGCCTTTCAGGAATTCCTTTGCCCTGTCTCCTGATCTGGAATCCTGATAATCATACAGCACAATCGGCTTTGCCCACTTTGGTGTATGATACACAAACATGTATGATGTGCTTGTGGCCGGCTTTCCTTCTTCATTCAGGACCTGCGTAGGTGTTTCATCCGCATGGTTGATAGGGTAAGTCAGGAAATCTTCCTTCATCAGATCATAGACTGGCTGCAGATACTTACCGGAATGCAGTACCCAGTTGCACATATTCTGTCTGGAGATTTCAAGGCTCATCTTCATGAAGTGCTTTTCCAGTGCATACAGAGGTAAGCCTGCAGAGTATCTCATATCCATGATATATGCAAGAAGTTCAGGAGAGCACATGCTTCTTTCATACAGAAAAGAATGGCTTACTGTTCTATATGTAGAACTTCCATCTTCATGGATAGCCTGACATTCCACACATTCAAGCACAGGAATTCTTGTTACTCTGACATAAGCCTGAGAAGGAATGACAACAAGTTCTTCCTTCTCTTCGTACATCTTGATATGCATGACAGCGCCACATTCAGGGCAGATATCTTCTCCTTCTGGAACTGGCAATGTTTCCACTTTTCTTTCCAGATGGTCATAGCTGACATGCTTTTCCTTTGGGGCTTTCTTGCGTTTAGTATAGCTTTCGACTTCTGCAAATTCACACTGTTCCTGTTCAAGTTTTAGTGTTTCTTCTTCGAGGTCATCAAAAAGAGTAGGCATATCGATGACAACGGTATTGCGTTGAGTCTGATACTTGGTAGCTATGATCTGCTTGTACTTGGCTTCAATGTAATCATACTGAAACTTAAGATCATTATAGTTAGCCTTCAGATCATAGTGTTCCTTGGCAAGAGAATCATACTTCTTGGAAAGACTGTCCAGCTCATCTCTCATACGAAGGAATTCCTTCAATAATTGTTCATTTGTCATCTCTTCAGCTACTCTGATTTTGGCCATGTAATACTCTTTTCTACGAGTATTATTTTACCACATAAAGAGTGATATTTCAGCATAAATAAGCCTTTTTATGAGATTTTTCAATCTTGAGAAACGATGGCATTTACAACATGATGAGCATGCTTTGGATTGATGTCAAACCCTGATAAGAGCCACTTCAACTGTCGCTCATCAAGTACAAGAGATCTCATTTCATCAGGTGTCTTTGGCCATCTGAAACGATCATTACCAAGCAGCTTCTTTTTATGAAGCCAGAATCCGTTCTCATCCCATTCAAGAATCTGGATGGTATTTTTGTGCCTATTACAGAACAGGAAGATATCTTTGGTGAAAGGGTTCATGTTCAGATCATACTGAACAATGGCACTACATCCATCCGCAGCCTTTCTCAGATCGGTAGATCCCGTAACCAGATAGATGTGATCTACTGTGCTCAGATCAATCATGATCAAATGCCTCCGATATCTTTTTCAGCAGATTCAGATCTGTGTTATCGGTAATACGCATAGAGCAGTTAGCGATACGTACAGTAATATAGGAAGCAACGGCAGTAGATGCCGCTGTCTTAGAGGTAGGCACAAGCTCAACTGCCTTCATGTGTTCCAGTGCCTGGGTACGATCATTTGCAGTAGAGATGATCTCGTTTGATTTTCTAGCCATACATACAAAGCCCTCCTTGTAGTCGAATTATCCTACAAGGAGAGCTATATTAGAACCTACCGTCAATTTGACGCATACTGACAGACAGCGATGTCTGTCGAAATCTAACATCAGATGCTTTTGGATCAGCAAAAATCCCCGATCTCCTGGATACGCACTGTATTTCCATCCAGGTTTTCGAGGATTTAACTGTTTTTAAAACCCCGAGTAATTTTGGAGCGCCTAATTGCCAAAATCCCGACTGATTTTACTTAACCGAGTTAATTATCATGCACATTTATTTTTTATACATTATAGAAGAATTATCGCCTATGAATATTTCCCCTTTAGGTATATCCGCTTCATTTTTGTTAAATTTTGTCCATAATATTCCATTGTTGGAAAGCATGATAACACTATCTTGATAATCTACCATAGAATTACTTTCTATATCATATAAGGAATACTTTGTATGAGTTCTATTCAAAGTATCATTAGGATTCCACCAAGTGATGCAATTTTTATTTACTATTGGTGAATCTATGATACCTTTTGTTTGAAATAAATCATCCATTTTATTTGTTAACACATCGAATTTAGAACATATAGTATAGGGTTGCTGATCTTTATCTTTGTGAACCGTAAAAATGTATATTATATTTCCATGTGATTTAATGTGATGGATCCACCCTTCTTCTTGATTTCTACTCATTATTTTGGTCTTATTACTTCCATCTATGTTATTAGAAATTAATGAAGTAACCATTTCTTCAGAATTTATTGAAATATAGTATAACTTTTCATTAACTATAATTGGAGCAGAAGAATTTTCATCAATTACGACTTTATTACCATTATTCTTTAAGTTTAAATATTCAGTGACATAAACATTATTTTTTAAATGATTGAAGAATAAAACATCATTGTATAATACTCCTTCGATAGTAGTTAAAATCCTACCATCAATTTGTTCATATATTAAAACATAATCATCGTTACTGAAAGAATAAACATAGACCTTACTCCTATATTCAGATAAATTATCTGTTTCAACAAATGCAACATACTCATTAGAAACATCTAAGAGATAGATACCTGCATATTGGGAATTAGAATCTAAGTTTTTTATGATTTTTGAACTTTTTGTTTCTAAAT
>JAEDEK010000132.1 GCA_016293365.1 Bulleidia sp.
TCAAATGTACATGTAAACAGTGTCAGATCCCAATCTCCCTCTTTCAGATGTTCCACGTCATTTTCATCAATGATAAGTTTTTCAAACAGTGCATATTCAAACACATTCCCATCCACATCCGTAAAGATAACTGTATCATCGGTATTCAACCAATACAGATATCCAAAATGCGAATAACTGTTATGTGCACACAAAATCATGTCATCCGTATATGCGGATCCTGTGTATCTTGCGGGCGAAATCCATAAACCTGCATCACTCCAGTTGCTTAATACAGGTAATTCCAGTGATAATGCAGGAATGGTAATCGTACCGATATACATATTACCATCCACATCTTTCTCAGGCATTTCCACATTGAATCCGGTTGTCATCAGTATTTCATTTGAAATGACATCCTGACTGACAATATCAAGCTGCTGTACAACAGATTCGGATATTTCCTGTTTTCTGTATCCATCCAACATGTTTCGACCTGTAAGAAACCCGGCAGATATAATCAGACAGACACCTATGATCACCCACATTCTTCCCTTATGCATGATCACTTCTGCCTCTGATGATTCCAATTACAATACAGATAAGACCAATACCAAGCAGTACAGGTACAGGCCACCACAGCTGCCCTGTATTCGGGATCCGATCCGGTGTGGCAGGAGTCTCTATCATGTATGTATTTGTCAGAATATACACACTGCCTTCCCTGTTTACCGTACTTCTATACCCTTCCGGTATCTCCTCTTTTACAGTCCATTCATGATTCGTATCAAGATCACGCCATGTATATGACCAGTGCCCTTCATATGGAAGTGTGACCGGTTCACCATATGGTTCCCCATCACAGATCAGAGATACGGTAATGGATGATGGACGTCTGTTTTCATATCCTGTATCCCTCCAGATCTTGTTTACACTGTAATCCGCAACAACAGGATTCTGTTCAATCTTGGCATGCACAGCAACATCATAATTCCAACCGTTGTCCTCATGATTCCGATCAGGCAATGAAATAAAGAATGGAAGTGAGGAATATACATAACCATTGATCTCACAGGTATCGGAACATACAAGATACAGGCCTTTATCCATACCTCCCATGGTTACAATTCCATTCTCATCTGTGACACCAGTCACATCCACACTGTATTCTCCAGCAAGAATCTTCTGATACATCACTTCTGCCATGGATTGCCATGCACTGTCATTTTCACCACGGATATCCAGATCAGACGCATATTCAGAATATGGTTCCAGTACATGCAGTTCACCTGTTTCATCCATGGAAGATATCCGGTACATCCGTACTTCCATACCCGATACCGGCATTCCTGCATATACAGCCTCATACACAACACTGACAGGATGCTGCGTTTCCACATTTCCCTGTGCATATACACCCACAGGTAAAAGAATCATGATCATGATGAGCACAATGAATGTCTGAATCATCTTTTTCATACTCTCTTTTACCTCCTCTTTCCCGGATATAACAGTACAACAAGCAATACGGCAAGTATTGGTATTGCCAGTATCGGGGCAACATACAATGGTTGGATCATACCCGCATCCGCTGTTACCCTGACATTGTTTTCCTTTACATTTTCAACTCTGTGACCCCGTACAAGCAGTCGGTGTGAATTGACACCATAGGGTGTACATGTGACAAGGGTACACAGATCCTTTCCCTGCTCAATCTCCAGTCCGCCGATCTCATCCGGTAATACAATCCGGATCTGATCCACTTCATATGTCAGAACCTCATCAAGAATATGCAGTTCAAACATATCTCCTTCTTCCATCTCATCCAGGTTCGTAAACAGTTTTGCGCTTGGAAGTCCACGATGACCTGAAAGAACACAATGTGTACTTTCACCACCAACCGGAAGTGAACTGCCCTCAATATGCCCGATTCCCGTCTGCAATACATCATCATCCGTACCATGGTAGATCGGAAGTGCCAGATTCAGTTTCTGAATCCTGATATATCCCATAACACCTGAGCTTGAAATATTCAGAAGGAATTCATATCTGCTTTCCTGTTCGGCCGTAAGATGATAACGATCCGAAAATCCAGGCAGATCACTGTTATACTGTTGCGCCTGTTCCAGCATTTCTCCATAGTCAGTATTGTCAATCGACGCGACTGTTTCAGAGTATTGCGAAATCACACGTGACTGATGGAAAGAATTCCAGTAATCACTCACACTTGGATACAACAGTAAGGACAGCCCTGTAAGAAGAACCAGGACCAATATCAGATTCACAGATATATTCTTTTTCTTCTTCATGGCAGAGCTCTCCTTACTGCGTCATACAGGTAGTCCCGTATGACTGCAGTATGTAATCATCAGTTTCTATTGGACATTCTTCTGTTTGTAATCAGTAGAACAGCAGCTGCGATCACAAGAATACCACCAACAAGATACATAACAGTTGTACCTGTACCACCGGTTGTTGGTAAAGTCGCACCCTTTCTGTTTTCAATCGTATTTGTCAGAGTGGAAGTTTTCGATAGTGCTACTGAAGCAGAGGTTCCACCTTCATCTTCGAGATGCGTTGCTGAGATGACAATTGTTTTATCATCAATGCTGTTATATCCATCCGGAACAGTTGTTTCTCTCAGTGTATACGTGCCTGCATCAAGGCCTACAATATTAAATTTACCATTGGTATCTGATTTCATTTCTACTGCTTTTTCTTCACCTTTTATAGGTCTGTAAGCTGAAATTGTAGAATCGTAAATCAGTCCGATTTCCGTTGTACCTGTGCTGTCATATAATTTGAATCCTGCACCGGCAAGTGGTGTCTTGTTATCAGGATCTGTCGCATCCTCCTTTGTGTTATCCACTTCATATGTGAATACCCAGACACTGTCTTCCGGGGTCTTACCTAATTCTCCACTTGCATTCGGATTGTTGGAATACTGGAGGTATACAGTATTCTTATTTTCTGTATTTCCATCTGTGTGATTCACTTTTGCATTCTCATTCAGATGTGCATTGTAGATAACAACAATGTCTGCACCATCATTCAGAGTTATACCAGATATGGATTTGATATCTTTAATTATAAGAGTCCAGGAACCTCCAGCTTGAGATGCTTTTGCTGTGGAGGTGTATTGATCAGCTGTAAGTGTTACATCATCTACCGTAACGCTTTGGATGCTTTCAAAAGTCACTCCAGCAGACATTGTATCGTTGAACACAACCTTGTATGTTTCATACGCATTAAAGTTTGAATCTGCAGGAAGTTTGGCGATGAGTTTGAACTGGAAGGACTCATTGATTGCATGATCTGCAGTTTCTCCCCATCCTTCAGCTTCACCAGTTTCTGCATCTGCAGGTTCGTCCCAAACCTGCTTATCAACGGTTGGTTTAGCTGATTTCGGGTTAACCTCAACATTTCCTACAACCTGAAGAATATATGCTGTGTAAGCATCGTCTGCACCACTCAAGCTTTCATCTTGATCTTTGATCAGATAGTAACCTGGTTTCGTAACAGTAAATGTATATTTACCTGCGGAGTAGCTGCTTACAACTTTTTCTTCTGTCAGATAACCACTGGCATCTTTCGCAAAAGCCACAGCGTTGGCACTTGTCAATGCCTCCGCAACTCCAGCTGCACTCTTTGTATCATATTTGTTCTGTAAGGCTGTTTTACCAGTGTCAGAAATACCAGATCCCCATGTAATATTTGAAAGATTCTTCATATCTTCGGAATACGTTCCGGAAAAGATCTGATATGCCTCATATGTATGGCCTTCTGCTGAATTGTTAATGGTGATTGTGTATGTTGTATCTTCTGCACGTACTGCTTTTGTCAGTGCAAATACCATGACGAACGATACAAATAGTTTCAATAATTTTGCTACATGTTTCATAATGACTCCTTTCTTCCTAACGCATTTATGTTTCATGTGTTTTGTGACATTAGTATTATGTGGTATCGATGTCCCCCTTCCTCATCCATCTCTTTCTCAGAAGAAGAATGACAGCGGTTATTACCATAAACGCACCCGTATACGTATACATCCTGGTACCGTCTCCTCCTGTTTCAGGGAGTACGTAACCAGATTCTCCAGATGTCATGTTCTGGAATACAATTTCATTGATCTGATTATTATCCGTACAGCCTGCAACTGTTTCTGTTTTGTAATATGTCAGAGCTGTTGACAGCTGAATGCTTTCAGCTGTTTTCTGTATATCTACTCTGATGACATATTGCGAGGCATCGTAGTGATATGAAGCATCTGTTCCGGCAACTTCTGTCAGCCTGTAATACCATGTCCCAGATTCTTCATACCTGTTCTGGAAAAGGATATTTCCGAGTTGATTTGTAACAGTACGGCGATCCGTCCACTCTGTTCCATTCCACTGTTCCAGTGCAAATGTGAATTCCTGTTGTTCAGTTGGAACATATCCATCGACTGTCTTTTTTGCTTCAATGTTTACGATAGCTGTTGATTCCGGAATAATCTGACCAACAAAATGCCATTCACCACCCGGGTTTCCTACCTTATCTGCGACAATCCATCCGGAGCTTGTACTACTTATAATCACCTCTGCTTTTGGAGCGATAACAATGCCAAAAATTCCAGATCCTATTGAAACACTTGATGCATTTGGAATATTAAAAATCACTGTTCTAGCATAAGGTTCAATATTATGCGTATTATCGGATTGAATTGTCTGTCCTGTATCTGCATCTATAATACTGAATCGTTTTAAAGTAATCTTTTCATCACTCAAATTAAATACTATAGTCTGATTGGATTTCTTCTTGATTTTCACATCATCTTTTTTCAGGAACAGATCTCCATTGATATAATACGTGCCCTCGGAATACTCCGAAATATCCAGTTCTTTGTCATTCTGATCGTCATACCATTCTTCAACATTATCTGTACCGTTCCAATGTGTCCCAAATGTTAAGACCTCATATGACTGTTCTGCAAACATTGCCTCGGACTGTTTTGTAACATAGCCCATCATATCCGTGACGAGTTGATTCAGATGACTTTGTGTATCCAGCACATAATAACTTCCGTTTTGTAATGTCAGATGATCCGATGCCTCTTCTGTTGTATATACAGTAGAAGCATAACCATCAATTTGTAAAGTTCCAGTCAACTCTCCAATGATAAATGAACTGCCACGAT
>JAEDEK010000010.1 GCA_016293365.1 Bulleidia sp.
AGAAAACATTCTTAAAAATGTTATGACTGAGATCTCAATGATTTCGGTCTTTTTTTTATGGAATTCCATTTTTCCGGTAATAACTATTACAGGAGGTGATCAGATATGAGACGAATCACAGTAGAACCGGAACAGCTTGAGCTGGTTGCCGGAAGAATGGAGGAGGAGAATGACATGTATATCAGACAGTTTCAACAGCTGTTTAATCTGATTGATGTCATGTCTGCTTCCTGGGAGGGAAGTGACCGTACGGCTTTTACGACACAGGTATCCGCCTATCAGGATGACTGCCGTCAGCTGTCATTTCTCTGTTCCCTGTATATCGATTTCCTGCGCAACAGTGCCAGGGCATATCGTGATATTCAGGATGAACTGACTTCAGAGGCAATGCGCCTTGTCAATTAAAAGAAAGGAAGTGAAACAACATGAATGGTATCAGAATTGTCACTGGCGATGTCAGCGATACTGCCGCCAAGGTCAGAAGTCTGAATGCAGAGATCTATGAAATTCTGCAGAAGATGAAGGCAGACATGAACTCACTCAATGGTACATGGGTATCTGATGGAGGAGAAGAAATCCGAAGCAGATTTCTGATGTTTGCCAACCGTTTTGAGACACAGAAACAGATTATTGATTCCTATGCAGATTACCTGGATCTGGCTGCTGCGCAATATGACAGTGTGGAATCAGTTATTGCTGGCAATGCATCGTCGATGCAGTCTTAGTCGTCGCTTGAGAAGTGTATTCTGTACACTTCTTATGCTGTTTACATGCGGATGCCGGAAACAGCAGGAACAGCTGTTCACCTTGGGTGAATGGATCCAGGAGCTTGTTGAACGTTCCGGTATACAGGTAGATGAAGGAAGTACATGTTTGGATGCTGCCATCGCTTATGGTGTCATTGAAGATCATGTAGTAATTGATCCTGACATACCTCTTACAAAAGAGTGGGCTGCCTATACACTCGTCAATCTTTGTGGCATGGATGATCCATATACAGGTAATATCAAAGATCTTTCTGAAGTACAGTTTGAACATCACATCCGCTGCAGTATTCCTTTACTGCCTTTGGAAAATGACTGTTTCAAACCACACCATCCTGTAAAGAAACAGGAAGCATTCACTCTATTGGATCAGGCGCTCACAAGGATCAACCAGCGTGTCATAACAGAAACAAAGACGGATATTCATTGGAAACCGGATGTCACTGTTCAAAAGCTGGATCAGCCTCCTGTTATGGATGAAAACGGATATCTGATGGGTGAATACGGTTTTCTTCCTGGAACTGTTGTCAGCTGGCAGGATAACGATGGACAGATCCATTCAGCAGTCGTCAAAGATGCTGAAGATGGTTATGGATTGACACTGGAAGAAGCCGATCTGCTTTCCTTAACAGATGCTGTTCATTTATCGGGCAGTACCACAGTTGACTTTTCTAAAGCTCAGATCATGGATGGAAATGGCGATATCATCCAGGATGCAGAATCATCTCTTACCGAACAGATGGCAGTCCGTCATTACACCAGCTCTTACAACATACAGGACTGGAAAGTCACTCTGAGTACTGCTTCAACCGGACTCAAAGCGGAAGTGAGTAAAGAAATGAAAGATGGTTCAAAAGCCTATGCCAATGTAAAGCTGAATGGTCTGAAATGTGACTATGAGTGGTTATCTGAGCAGAATAATCTCAAAGACGTGTATTTCAAGCTGTCATTTAACAGTGAAGAAAACTTCGGTGTCAGACATACAGACTACAGAAAACTGTACGGTGACTTTTCCAAAATAGATCCATCTGATTTTGTTTCAACCGTAAAGAATTTCTTCCAGGATGCAGATCATTGTGTACAGAAAACACTGACTCTGGCGACTGTGAATGTACCGATTCCTTCTGCTCCAACCGTATCATTACAGATGAAAGTGGATCTGAATATCTATGTATCCGGAAGAATTGAAATTACAATGCATCAGAGTCATGTTCTTGGCTGTGAAATCCGTAATGGTTCAACCAGACTGATTCAGAATATGAATCCAACCCATACAGAAGATATCCGTGCTTCTGCGAAAGCTTCAGCAGGTCTACGCTTTGCTTTAAAGATGACAGGATTTGAGTTATGCAATGCTGCATTATTGACAGGTGTGGAATCTTCCATGACCACCTATGTGCATCTGTATCATGAAGATGGCAGTCATACAGCGCAGAAGACAGATCTTCCTGCCGATGTTGTGGATGAGCTGTCCAAAGGAAATGGAAATGTACTGGTATGTGCGGATCTGGATGCACACCTGATGGGAGAAGTGGATCTGAATACCGGTTCTTCTGTTGCCGGTAAGCTCGGACTGACAAAAACGATCAGAGTCTTTGATGCCAAGAATGCATCTTTACTGCCGGAAGGAATGAAACATCTGGAAAACTTCCATTTTGTAAATGCATGTACAAGAAAAGGCAGTACACAGGTCATCACAAATGATGCAGTAAAAGTAACAGGTAAAATCACATTGGAACGTTATGCCTATGCCATTGCGGTAAACGGATATCGTACGATTCATGTTACCGGTATGCCAGAAGGTTATTCAACCCAGGATCTGGTATATGAATCCAGTAATCCGGATATTGCTGTGGTATCGGAAAATGGAAGGGTTACCGGCAGAGCCTCTGGCAGTGCAGAAATTACCATAACAACTGCAGATGGCAGGCACAGCGCATATGTATCTATTCTGGTCAATACACCATGATCATCTGGCTTCAGGAAAAGGATTGCATATCCGTGAACACCTATCCGGATCATACCATGCTTTCCTTGACCGGTATTCCGGTTCATTTATCTGCGAAAAGCCAACATGTTCATATTCAGATGCCGGATTATGTCCATTTTACACAGAATCCGATTCCATATAAAACACCGGTTTCCTTCATTAACCGCAATAATGACATACAGGGGATCATCATCATTGACCCAGGTATTCTGGAGTATCATGCCTATGTACGGAATGAACATCTGATCATCAATGAAACCACACAGGCAGATCTTTCTGTTCCTTCAGGTACAGGATACCTTCATCTGGATGGAAATCAGGCTGCAGGGATGAACCTGAAATTCCCGGTCGGTTATCAGGGGATGCCTGTACAGTCCTGTACGGTAACAGAAAGAGACTGCATGTTCTTTTATCCTTTCATTATCCGGTTTGAAAAGGAGTTTCTTCTGATTCATGGAGATCCTGTCAGACTTCCCCTGTATTCCAGCAGAGGCTCTGTTGTGCAGAAGGTACCAAGGTTGAAAGAAACAGATGGTTACCAACCCGTTATCGAAACACAGATGAAGCTGGATCTGAAAGAACCGATGCATGTTTCTGTGACATCCACTTCATCTTTTCTACGCATGTTTCCTTCTATCCTGATGGCTGCAGCTTCCCTGAGTGTGGCTTTGTTGAATGGAGCACGGATGATGGAACAGGGGAAGGAAATCATGGATATTGTACCGATGATAATGGTGCCGGGAGTCATGACGATCAGTTGCTTTGTTTTGATGCCACTTGTATCATGGCTGGAAAAAAGGAAACAGAAAGAAGAAATCCAGAATGCAATACTGCAGTATCAGGCAGTACTGCAGGAGGCAAAACGGGAAATTACCCGGTTTGATGAAAACTATGACGATGCCATATCCTTTCTGAACAGTCAGGAAGGATATGTACATCAATCGCTTCACTCACTCTACGTTCTGTTTCCAAAGACAGATAGGTGTCTGGATGTTCAGATCAGACGCAGATGGCATAGTCCGATTCATGAACTGGAGCAGATGGCTGATGCCTTTGTCGGTTCGATCCAGCCTGTCAGAAAACCTCTGGCACTGAATCTGATGAATTATGCATCCATTGTTATTACAGGAGAAAAGTGGATGGAGGGGCTACGGTATCTGATGCAGGATATCGTCATGCATGCACGGATTCCTACAGCCGCTCTGGTCAATTCTAACAGCCAGGAGCTGTTCTGGTTACGGAAGATCCGTACGCTTCATGAAAACGGCAGAAGGAATATCTTTCATGATGCTGGTGCTTTGCAGGAATTTGCACAGAGTCATCCGGTATGTCTGTGCCTGGTTTTCACGCACGATCATATTCCATCGTCCAAAGGAACCATCTGCCTGTATCTGCAGTATCCATTACAGCCCATCCAAAGTGATCTGCTCATCCGGTTTGAGGAAACCATCACCATCCACGATTATCCCAACAGAAGACACTGGCAGTTGGATTATGATGAACGGTATCATGATCTTGTAAGCCGTTGTTTTACACCATCCACACATTCTTTTTCTATCTTTCAACAGGAAACAGATTTCCTTTCTGTTCATGGTGTCAGTGATGTGCAGCATCTTTGCATCCGTGAAAACCATTCGATCAATCGGGCGGATCGTTCATTGAACGCAAAGATCGGTATTGATGAAAACGGCAATCCGGTGATCCTCAACCTGCATGAAAAAAAGGATGGTCCCCATGGTATTGTTGCAGGCATGACAGGAAGCGGGAAAAGTGAACTGCTGCTTACCCTTGTGCTTTCCATTGCCTGTTTTTATTCACCACAGGAAGTACAGTTTGCCTTTGTAGACTTTAAGGGTGGAGGACTGGCAGATCAGCTGAAATCTCTTCCTCATACCGCAGGTGTTCTATCCAATCTGGACGAAAGGCATTTTGATAAGGCATTGTCCAGTTTTACACGGCTATGCACGCAAAGACAACAGCTGATGCTCACCGCTAAACAAAGATGCGGGAAACCGATCTCAGGTATATCGGATTACCGGATGCATTGGAACGAATATTCCGATCTGCCGTATATGTCTGATCTGATTCTGATCATTGATGAATTTGCGGAACTGAAAAAGACATGCACGGAATACATGCGTGACCTGATCACACTGGCAAGAATCGGAAGAAGTCTTGGGATTCATCTGATTCTGTGTACCCAGAAACCATCCGGCAACATCAATGAGGAAATTCTGTCCAACTGTTCCTTCCGGATTGTTCTGAAGGTGGCAGATCGAAAAGACAGTATGGAAATCCTTGGCTCACCACTGGCTGCCGGTTTTACCCGCCCTGGTCAGTTTCTTCTGTACAGCTCTTCCGGTATGATCCAGGGACAGGCTGGGTATGCTGGTGCCAGAACCAGTCAGGATGGTATTCAAGTCGAAGCAATTGATGCGGATGGAAGTACATATGATTCCAGTCTGAAGTATGTGCCACTCAAACCTGAACAGTCAGGCAGTATCATACAGCTCGTCAGGTCATTGACTTCCTTTCAGGCTGAGCCGTTATGGACACCTATGATCCATCCATCTTTGTTGAAGGATATGGATGCACAAGTTTTTTCCATGTGGGATGATATTTCAGGCAACAGACATCAGTTGTGCCATATCACGGATGGATCGTGGCTGTTCTGTGTCAGAAATGCTGTGGAACGGCAGTCACTGATCCATAGTCTTTTATTCAGTGCCATTCATACAGATAAGGATGTCATCGTTTCCGGATACAGAAATTCGGATCTTTTGGAAACTGATGGGATCTGCTGGGTGAAAGATGTACAGATGGATGCGTTTCTGGAAAAAATGAAAACATGTCAGAATGCGCATATGATCTGGATCTGTGCAGATCTGCCATATCGTAAGAATGAGCACCTGGAAAGAAAGGTACTGTTTGAAACCATCATGGAACATACACAGCGTTCCATGATGCAGGTGATGCTGATCGTAAATGATGCATCTTTGTTGTCAATGTCTGTACTGCATGGTTTTGACCATATAGCTGCCTTACGTGAAACAGGAAAAAACACACTGATCGGTCTGTTTGAAACAAACAGTGGTCCATGCCGGGATGAAGAAGGATATGGTCTTGTGAAAGTAAAACAGAAAACGGCTGAGTGGTGTTATCGAGGAATAGATGAACCGCATCTGAAGGAAGCGTTGTGTTCCTACAACCATCCATGCACATTTACGATGGATCTGCCAGCGTGTATACCAGGAAGAATCCCAATAGGAAAAGGGGAACAGGACTGGCTGTATGCAGATACATTTGATCAGCTGATCATTGCTTCCAGCTATGATAATCCACTGTATGAAATGGCACGGAAACTGGATGGAATCTGTTTTTATCAATATCAGCTGGATGAACAGAAGAAAGGGATATTCCTTTGTGACATGGATACCGCGCGTCCAATGAAATACAGAATCCCGATTCTGCTACTGGATCGAGGCAGTACGTATGGCTTCAGCAGTGATCTGAAGATCCATGCTGGCCAGGCACTATTGTTTATTGATCGGCACAGTGAGGTGATTACACTTGTCAACCCGAAAGAATATTCATCTGTTTGTGGATCTGGTTCTGCAGAATCAGGTGTGTGAAATTGCATGCAGTATGGATCTTGATCTGCTTCAGGTGATCAGTCATATGACACTGCTGGCTCAGTTCAATGACTGCCGGTTTGATCTGAAGCGGCCATACATCATTGAAGAAGGCAGTCAAACAGTACTGGACCTGTCAAAAACCATCCGTCAGCTGAATCTGAAGGATGGTATGGTGTTACGGATGTATCTTTAGCGGAAACGATGTCGGTATGTACATTTCTGACATAAAGGTTCCACAATACGATGCTGATGGAATCCATCCATCATTGCGCGATAGCGGGAAGAAGAAAGAATATCGGAAAGGAAAGTGGTAAAGATATTTCCTAAAGCAATAATACCTTTACAATCCAGGCAGCAAGGTACAACCGTTCCATTGCTTAATATGGCAATCTGATCGGTAGCTCTGCATGTTCCATTCATACTTTCCTTTTCTTCTTTCAGATCCGGCCAGGAAAAGGAGTTTCCATAGGACAGATACAGATGATCGGCAAGTTTCAGGCTGTTGCGACGGGAAGTCTTTTCAAAGGGAAAACGGGCATGCAATAGATCCAGGCACTGCTGTGTCTTGCTCATGCATGTCTGATCATCCCTCCAGAACCGTATTTCACAATGAATGCCATTGCTTCCTGCATGTGCATAAAAAGTAAGAATATCTGATATGAGCTGCTCAGGCTGTGTATTCTGATATTCGATGGACTGCAGTGAAAAACTGATTTTACGTAAAGAGGAGTGTCTGTACAGGTCCATGTGATCATGCAGTAAGGATGCATTGGTTACCAGCTGTACATGGCACTTCTTTTCATCTGTCAAGGAAAGAAGTTCATCAATGGCAGGATGCAGCAGTGGTTCTCCCTGTACATGCAGATACAGATAATCTGTAAAAGGTATGACTTCATTGACACAATGTTCAAACTGATCCACGGTCATATCCATATATGGTCTTTCATGCTTCATGCAGAAGGCACAGGAAAGATTACATCTGTTTGTGATTTCTATATAAGCCCGTTTCATGCCTCCTATTTTACCCGATGTGCACATATTTTAACAATGAAAACAGAAGACTCCGTTTGCAATGATCAGTTTCATTTCTTTCCCAGTTTCTGAAACAGATTGTGTAAATATGTATGTTAGAATACAGAAAAGGATGGGGAGGGATATTCATTTATGAAACTGGAAGATGTTTCCTGTTTTCTGCAGTACTGTCAGATCCGTTCTACAGGCAGTGCAATGAAAGACACAAGACTGTGGATTGTAACTTACATGGCTCAATGCTGGCACATTATGGGCTATGGTACAGGTCTATTTGAAGGTCACTTTGTAAAAACCGAAACAGGACCGGTTCCATCAGAAATGCTGAAGGATAGACTCTGTGCTCATCTGCACGATATCAGACCTGATCATGAAGTATTTTCATTTCTTTGTGAAGTATTTGTACAGACCATGGACAAAACAGATGCACAGCTTCTTGATATGATCCGCTGGAAACCGAAAAATCGTATCTATACGACCAGTGTTTCTGATCTGCAGATGAAAAAGGCGATTACAGGATTACCTCCTTTACGCATGTTTGTTGACCATATCGATGATATGGTGGATGCAGGCTATCTCAATGGGATTGGACCGATCATCCTTCCTGCATATTCTGCATGTGAAATTTCCACACTTTGATTACCAGCAGCTTCCCGTGCACATGGAAAGCTGCATTTTTTTTCATGCGAGCGGTTTTGTTCAACTTGAACACCTTTAAGGTTTGTACTGAGGCACTTCCTGCCGACAGATGTGGTGATATTCCAGATCCTGCATGAACCGACCATGCACCATTTCTACAGGTCAATTGAGTACATCCTGTTATCCAATGGATCCAGATAAACTTTCAAAAGCAGATTATGCATACAGATTTGTGAATGAAAATGTACATGAAGTCATACAGCAGGCGGTATTTCTTTTCAATTTATGATTTCATGTTTATAATATTTCTGTTTATGGATGCGATTATTTTATTGAACAAACCGACCGGCATGACATCTTTTGATGCTGTAGCACGTGTCAGAAAAACCTTTCATGAAAAGAAGGTAGGCCATACAGGAACTCTGGATCCGGAAGCTTCCGGACTTCTGATTATTCTGCTTGGCAGATATACAAAATTCATACCTTACAGTGTATGTGATCACAAGCAGTATGAAGCAACTTTCCAGATGGGGCTGTTAAGTGATACACAGGATATCTGGGGACAGATTATCGAGCGGAAACAGCCATCTGTTTATACGCAAAAACAGCTGGATGAGGCAGCAAAAAAGTTCAGTGGTGAAATCATGCAGATACCACCGATGTACTCCGCCATCAAAAAAGACGGAAAGAAACTGTACGAACTGGCTCGACAGGGCATCACAGTAGAAAGAGAACCAAGAAAAGCAGTGATTGAAAATCTGGAAGTACATCATCTTCATGATGACATCTACTCTTTGAAGGCTTCCGTTTCCAGTGGTACCTACATCCGTACCCTGATCCAGGATTATGCGGAAAGCCTTGGAGAATATGCTGTCATGACATCTCTTGTACGTACCGGTATCGAAGATATCACGCTGGATGAAGCAGTCACAATGGAAGAGCTTGGATCTGAAAAGGGCATTGTATCTCCAATGCGTATTCTGAATCCTGCCTGGCCGCTGGTGGAAACAGATTGTGAAGCGGATATCAGAAACGGGAAACGGATCTTCCTGGAAACAGAACATGATCAGCTGATCTGTACCCATAATGGACAGATTCTGGCAGCATATCAAAGAGAAAAAGGAAAACAGTTCCGTTGTGTAAGAGGACTATTCTGATATGAGAATGATTACGATAGAAATGGAAAAGACAAAAGTCTATCAGGGACCGATCACTGCCTGTATCGGTTATTTTGATGGCGTACATCTGGGACATCAGGCTCTGATTCGCAGGACAGTTGAAACAGCCAGAGAAAACGGATCTGAACCATCTCTGATTACATTTGATCCGGATCCATGGGTTGCGATTAAAGGCATTGATCCTTCTACAATCCGTCATATTTCCACATTCCGGGAGCGGCTTGATCGGATTGTTGAACTGGGAATCGTCAATGTCATTATTCTGAAGTTCACACATGAAATGTCTGCCTTGAGTTCTCAGGAATTCTGTACGCAGATTCTGGGCAGGCTGAACATTCAGGCAATGATCTGCGGATTTGACTTCCATTATGGCTATATGGGAAAAGGCAATGGAGAAACACTGCAGAAGGAACTTCAGGTACCGGTTCATATCGTGGAAGCAGTAGAAGATGAAAAGGGCAAGATCTCATCCACAAGAATCACACAGGCAATTCAGTCCGGTGATATGGATGAGGTCAGACACCTGCTTGGTACAGACTACAGAATGAGCGGTACGGTTGTACATGGTAGACACATCGGTACCTCTCTTGGTTTCCCGACTGCCAATATCGATTATCTGAGTGAATATCTTGTTCCTGCCTGTGGTGTGTATGCAGGATATGTCATTGTCAAAGGAAGAAAGCATATGGCGATGATCAATGTCGGACATAATCCAACCGTCAACTGGCGCAATGATATTTCCATTGAAGCGCATATCCTTGACTTTGATGAGGATATTTACGGATGTCAGATCCGTGTGGGATTCCATACCTTCCTGCGAGCGGAACAGAAATTTGCCAGCAGAGACAATCTGATTCTGCAGCTGGAACAGGATGCAGCCCATGTCAGAAGGATATTTGCATGAATCAGGAATTTGAACAGCAGATGAAAGATCTGCTTGGTAATGAATATGATGCCTACATGGCCTGCCTGCAGCAGCCACCAGGAAGGGGATTCCGTATCAATACGTTAAAAGGAAATGCAGATCATCTTTTTTCCTGTATGGATCTTTCTGCTTCCCCAAGCCCGTTTGCGGATAATGGTTACTATACGCAAGCTGCTGCCGGGATCGGTCATACACCAGAATATATGGCTGGTGCTTTTTACATGCAGGAACCAAGTGCGTCTTCCGCTGTGACAGTACTTGCACCAAAACCCGGCCTGAAAGTACTGGATCTGTGTGCGGCTCCTGGTTCAAAGTCAACGCAGATCGGTGAAAAGATGAACAACCAGGGACTTCTTGTCGTCAATGAAATCAATCCGCAGCGGGCAAGAATTCTTCTTGAAAACATCGAACGGCATGGCATGACAAATACAGTCGTGACAAACAGTGATACAAAGCTGATTGCTGATACACTGCAGGAATTCTTTGATATGGTCTTATGTGATGCGCCATGTTCTGGTGAAGGCATGATGCGCAAGGAACAGGAAGCCGTCAGTCAATGGAGTCCAAAACTGGTAGAAAGCTGTGCCTGTTTACAGAAGGAAATCCTTTCCAATGCATACCGGTGTCTGAAACCAGGTGGTACACTTGTCTATTCCACCTGTACACTCAACAAAACAGAAAATGAAAATCAGGTTCTTTCGTTTCTGCAGGAGCATCCTGACATGCATATGGTGGATGCCGGTGTCAGTTTTGGAAGAGCCGCCTTTGAGAAAAGTCATGAGATCGATAAAGCGATCCGTATTTTCCCAATGGATCATGGCGAAGGACATTTTGTCGCCAAAATGGTAAAGGATGGCACAGCCAGAGGGTATGATCTTTCTGTACGTCAATCCGATCAGATTCAAAAATCCACCATACAGGCGATTCATGAAACACTCACGCAGCCATATCCATATCTGTTCAGTTATCAGGGGAAGGTATATGGCAGTGTCAATCCAATTTATGATTTCGGTAGAATCCGTGTATTACGCCAGGGTGTTCTGCTTGGTGAAGAAAAGAAGGGAAGATTTGAGTTTTCCCATCATTTCTTCATGTCTACGCATGCTTCTTTCAAACACTGTTTTGAAATGAATGATGCACAGTGCAGGTCTTATATGCATGGAGAACAGATCACATCAGAATTCGAAAAAGGAATGGTTGCGATGTGTTATCATGGATATGTCATTGGCGGGGCAAAAAGTGATGGAAAAGTACTGAAAAACCGTTACCCGAAAGCCTTTAGGACAAGGTAGTATATGAGAATCCAGTTATTTGAATTTATTGATGAAACAATTGCTCTGTTCAATTCCAAACAGGCAGCCTATGAATATGTGGAAGGCAGGGTTACTTCTGTTTTGTCTTCTCTTTTTTCAGAAAAGGATGACAATGTTGTTCTGATCCGCTCCCGCATTAAAAATCCTGACAGTCTCAGAGAAAAACTGATCCGCAACAGGTTCTATCAGGAATATCCGGATCCAATGGATACCCTTGCACATCTGACTGATATTGTCGGCATTACAATGGAATGCAGGTTTATCCGCAATGAAGCACAGCTGTACCATAAGCTGTTTCAGTGCTTCAGGGAAAAAAGCGGGAATGACTTTGTATGTATCAAGGATGAGAACTGTTATCTGAATCTCAAGATGCCGCAGCCTCAGATTCAGCGCAATGGCTTTACGATCTATAGAATGGATGGCTATTACATGTTCAACAATGAACGTGTCAACTTTGAGCTGCAGATCAAATCACTTGTTCATAACTTCTGGAGTGAAATTGAACATGAGGTTGTATATAAGAATCCGGACTTTATTGTGTATGACATGTTCAACCGTGATATGCTCGGTGCCATCCGTGATAATCTGGATGTCGTGGACAGACAGCTTGAAATCATGTATAACGAGATCTCACTGGAATCCAGAAATGCACAGATCGGTATGGATGAGCAGGGCTTCAAGGTATTTGTAGCAAGTTCCATCAATGAACTTGTCAACCGAAAGATGAAGGAATCTCTTGGCTTTGCAACGGATTTCAGAAAGTGTGCAGCTTCCATTGCCCAGTATATCTATGTCAGAGACTTTGTCGGCGGAGATCATAATCAGATCCGGATGCTGGATTATCTGGAACTGCTGAATGATCTCAACGGTTCACCGATTGATTTTTCCATTTCACTGATCATGGAACAGCCCTATCAGCATCGCAATCCGTTCTGTCATATCACAGGCGGTTTCATGCAGTCAAAGCTCAATGATGATTTCCAGTGGCATGTTTTCTTCATGATGATATTCCTGCTGCGCTGCGGCAGCAACATCGAAGACTTTGATGATTACATCCAGGTATATTACAGACTTGTGATCCAGCCATCCTGGTTGAAACATGCCTTTACTTCCCTGTCAGAAAAAGAAGCGTTTGAAGTCAGAAACAGGCTGGAAGAAATGATGGCGGATGCGATTGTTTCTCACAATACAATCCAGATGGTATATGAAGAAACAATGTATCGACTGATGAACTGTTTTGAAACACTTGTCACACAGGTAGAGAATCAGTATGCATCAATCGATGATTTCAGAAAGGATGAAACGAAAATCAGCAGCAGACTTTCCATGCAGGTTCATGAAATTTTTGCCAAATAGATCGGTTTCTACTATAATAGGAGTAACGAGGTAAACAGTTATGGCACAGGATTATGTAGTATTGGACAGCAGAAGTGACACAGGTATGACTGCTGTAAACAAATCTGTTTTCAGAAGTATCGCAGAAATCAGTATTTCCGACATTGAAAATGCAATTACACTTCAGGAGACAAGATTCTATAAACCGGTCAGTGTAAAGATTGAAGACAACGCACTCTGCGTACATGCTGACATCAAAGTGAAATTCGGAGCAAATGTTTCGGCAACATGTGAACTTGTTCAAAACAGAATCTTTGAAAACATCATGTTCATGACAGGAATCAAGCCGTCCAACATTTCCATCAATGTCACAGGATTTGAAATCGAATGATGAAAAAACATGCTTGACAACAGGCATGTTTTGAAGTTTAATATACAAGTAGTTTGAAAAAGACGGAAAGAAGAAGCACCGCTTCTCACCCGAAGTCCTGAGGACCTGGGTAGAATGCCGAAAGAACTTTCAGAACAGGAATTCTTTTAGCAGGTGCGGTATGCATCTGCTTTTTCAGATATTGGGAGGTTAACTTGGGAAAGGTTAAATTCAACAAAAACAGACGTAAGGAACCTAATGATCTTGTGAACGAAGATATTCGGTTCCCGAAGGTTCTCGTCATCGACGCAGATGGTACACAACTTGGCGTACTCTCCCGCAGAGAAGCACTGGATCGTGCATTCCAGCAGGAACTCGACCTGTTGTGTGTCGCTCCAAAGGCGGAAACACCGGTATGTAAGATTCTTGACTATGGCCGCTATCGTTTCGAACAGCAGAAGAAGGAAAGAGAAGCCAAGAAGAACCAGCACGTCACCGAAGTCAAACCGCTTCGCCTGTCACCTGTCATCGATCAGCATGACTTTGATACAAAGCTGAAGCAGGCAAGAGAATGGCTGGCAGATGGACAGAAGGTACGTATCGACATGAAGTTCCGTGGCAGAATGATTACACGTCAGGAAGTTGGCAGACAGGTCATCAATGAATTCTCAGAAAAGGTTTCTGACATCGCTGATATGTCCAAGGCTCCAAATCTTGAAGGTAACACAATGTCAGTTACATATTCACCAAAGAAAGGTAAGTAAAGGAGATTATTATGAAGGCAAAGGCTAGAAAACCAAAGAAGATCAAGATGAAGACAAAGAAGACTTTCGCTAAGCGTTGCAAGGTAACAGGAAGCGGAAAGATCAAGACTCAGCACAACTACGTATCTCACTTCGCAGCTAACAAGAGCCACAAGCAGAAGATGCATCTGAGAAAGACAACGATGACATCTGCATCTGACGTCAAGAGAGTCAAGGAACTCTTACAGGGATAACAGGAGGCTGAAAGAACATGAGAGTAAAGGGATCTACACCAACAAGAAACAGACGTAAGAAGGTATTAAAGCTTGCCAAAGGTTACTTTGGTTCCAAGCACCTGCTTTACAGAACTGCCAATGAGCAGGTAATGCGTTCCTTAAGATATTCCTACATTCACAGAAAGCAGACAAAGCGTGAAATGCGTAAGCTGTGGATTGCACGTATCAACGCAGCAGTAAGACCATATGAACTGTCTTATTCCAAGTTCATGTATGGCTTAAAGCTGGCTGGTATCACAGTCAACAGAAAGATGCTTTCTGAAATCGCTATTCATGATGAAAAGGGATTCAAGGATCTGGTAGATGCAGCAAAGGCTGCACTTGCAAAATAAGTTTCTTGCGATAATTCGATTTATCGTGTAAACTTGTACAGGCAGGGAGAAGTTCATCTTCTCCCTTACAAATGGCGTGTTGGTGAAGTGGCTCAACACACTGCCCTCTCAAGGCAGCATTCACGGGTTCGAACCCCGTACACGTCACTTAAAATCCACGGCTTACTGTGGATTTTTTTCATGGGTACAGTGAGTGTGCTAGAATGTTTGGAGTGAAAGGAAGATTTATGGCTTATATATTTCATACAGATACAGATCCGGCAAAGATGGATGCCTTTGTCATGTCATCTGATCAGAATACACTGTTTCAATGTTCAAAGTGGGCATCCATCAAAGATAACTGGGATCACTGCTTTTACAGTGTCAGTGAAGATGGAAAGATTGTGGCTTCCGCCATGGCTTTGATCCGTTCCATGCCTTTGGGAAGAACATTAATGTATATTCCAAGAGGTCCGGTTATGGATTATGACAATGATGAACTTGTCACATTCATGCTTGATCATATTAAAAAGGAAGCAAAAAAACATAAGGCAATTGCGGTAAGGTTTGATCCAGCTGTATTAAGCCGCAGATATTCCTATCGAAACAGGAATGAACAGAATCCATATCATAACCAGAAAGTCATCGATAAACTGGTTGCCTACGGTGCAAAGCATAAGGGATTTACGATCAGAATTGAAGAAAGCACACAGCCAAGATTCAATGCGGAAATGGATGTCACCCCTGATTATAAAGACCATCTGGAGCATAAGACTGCAAAATGCATCAGAGCAGCACAGCATAAAGGCATCACGGTCAGTCAGGGAAAAGAATATATTCATGATTTCGCAACCGCAATGCATTATACAGAGGTGCGCAAGCAGGTTGCTTTAAGAAATGAAGATTATTTCAGACATATGATGGATGTCTATGGTGATCAGGCAATCTGCATGGTTGCCAGAATCAACTTCCCGCAGCAGATTAATAAACTGCAGAAAGCAATTGAAGAAAATGAAAACAGACTGAATAGTCCGGATCTTAAAAAGAAAGAGAAAGCTGCGGTAAAGCAGGCACTTGCCAATGATACAAAAGAGCTTGAAAAACTCAGAGAAGACTACCAGCGTGAAGGTAAGGATGAAGTCATTACATGTGGCATTCTTGCAGTATACAATGATCATCTGATGGAACTGTTCTATATGGGCAACAATCCGGACTACATGCGGATGTATTCCAGTTATCTGTTATATGCAATGTGTCTTGACCGTTGTGTTGAGCTTGGTATTGAACAATGTTCATTTGGCGGTATTGAAGGAACACTGGATGATGGACTGACTCTGTTCAAATCCAACTGGATCATGAATGTGGAAGAATATATCGGCGAATTCAATATCGTTCTTGATCATCTGATGTATACGGCATTTGATTCGATTTATCCTCGTGTTCTGAAGCTTGCTGCGAAAATTCGTGGAAGGAAATGACAGATCTGTGCATTTGTTGTTTGAACAATGAAACAGATGGAGTAAAATAAGTCCGGCTATGAAAAAGAAAAATCTGAAAAATTCACTGTTGATGGGCGGACTGATCGGCACAGCGGGCATGTTCATCGCCAAGATGATCGGGCTTCTGTATTCGATTCCATTATCATCCATACTCGGCTCAGATGTTCTGATGAGCTATTATGGAACTGCCTATCGTGTATATTCATACATCCTGAATGTATTTACAGCAGGCATTCCTTTTGCGATCTGTACGATGGTCGCAAAATATACAGCCCTGGATGATAACAGGTCATTGTTGAAAATCAGAAAGCTTTCAAGAACACTGCTTGGCATATTCGGCTTTTTCGGAATGCTGTTATTGATGGCTTTGTCTTATCCGCTTGCGAAGAATGTATGCGGATCCGATGATCCTGGTGTTATGACACTGGTATTCATCCTGCTTTCTCTGGCACTGTTTTTCGTACCGATTCTTTCTGCCTACAGAGGTTTCTGGCAGGGAAGAAAGGAAATGGTGGAATATGCTGTTTCACAATCGTTTGAACAGATCTTCAGAGTCGGTTTTCTGTTATCTGCAGCCTATATTTTTGTCTATACATTTGGTATGGAAAGAACGTATGCACTGTATGCAGCTGTATTGTCAACCTCTGTTGCGGCAATTGCCGGTATCATACAGATCATGTACTTTGATAAGGTGCATCTTCCACCGATCAAACAGGGGGCAGATCAGCAGACATTCCGCTCTATGAAAAACAAAGAACTTGTCAGAGAACTGCTGATCCTTGCCGGACCATATCTTCTGACAAGTATGATCGGTTATATTGATGATATTCTTAATTCCACACTTCTTCCGATCGGTCTGCGCATGCATGGCTACAGCAGCTCGGAAAACAGTGTCATCCTGTCTGCATTCAACTATGTCGGTACAAAGCTGTGCAGTATACCACAGGTTCTCTCTCCTGGTTTTGCAGCAGCCCTGATTCCATATATTACAGAAGCTGTAACAGCCCATGATCGTAAGAAGATCTCATCGATGATGACCGAATGTATCGGTATTATATTTTTTATCGGTATCTTCCTGTCTGCGGTGATTGCGATCTATTCCCGTGAAATCTTTACGGTGTTGTTCTATACAGGCAATATTGATCTGGCATCCAGTGTCATACGATGGATGGCAATTGAAGGATTCCTTGGCACAATCTGTCCGATTATCAGCTCGCTTATGCTTGCGGCAGGACTGAGAAAATCAATTCTGAAACGACAGGTAATTACAGCAGTGATCAAGTCAATCCTGATTGTACCTTTGACGATGCTGTTAGGATTCAAGGGGGCAATCCTGTCATCCATGATCGGTTCTCTGTACTTCTTTGCGGCAAATATGATTGAACTGGAAGTACGGTTTGACATCTATCTGAAAAAACTCATGATTAACTTTGCAAAAATTACTGTGGCATTGCTTGTTTCATATGGCGCAGCTGTGGGGCTCAGAATGATTGGGCTGGATGGTACGCAGGGCAGTAAGATGATTGCTTTTGTGAAGTTATGCGGAAACGGTATGATTACGATGCTTGTATACTTTGGCTTGACAGAGTTGCTCAGAGTACCGCATGCACTGTTCCATCGCTCCTTACTCAGTGTGATTGCCGGAAAACTGAAACGAAACTGATCCATGAACCTGTGTTCTGGATCTTTTTTTGTGTAAAGACAAAGAAAAAACCGAATCCTGTGATCCGGTTTTCATGGCTGGGATAGAGAGATTCGAACTCCCGAAATGACTGGTTCAGAGCCAGTTGCCTTACCGCTTGGCTATATCCCAACAGCAATATTTATTATACGCATTTCGTAATTGTATGCAAGTCTTTTTTTGAAAAAGTACAAAAAGTTTTTCTGTTGAAAAAACGATGTATGCGTTGTATAAACAATCAGGAAAGAGTAAAATGGAACGGCAAAGGAGTAATAAAAATGGCTATTAGAACAAGATTTGCACCAAGTCCTACAGGTTACATGCACATCGGTAACCTGCGTACTGCACTGTATGCTTATCTGGTTGCGAAGAAGGATCCACAGGGTGTATTCATTCTTCGTATTGAAGATACAGACCAGGGAAGACTTGTCGAAGGTGCTACGGATATTATTTATGACACAATGAAGGCATGTGGTCTGAAACATGACGAAGGACCGGATGTCGGTGGTGCCTATGGACCATATGTTCAGTCTGACCGTGTCAGAAGTGGACTGTATATGGAATATGCAAAGGAACTGATCAGAAGAGGCGGCGCACATTACTGTTTCTGTGATGAAGAAATGATTGCAGCTTCCCGCGAACTGCAGGAAGCACGTGGTGAAAGCTTCAAGTACGATGATCCATGCAAGAATCTGACAATCGAAGAAGCTGAAGCAAGAATTGCTGCAGGGGAACCGTTTGTCATCCGCCAGACCATTCCTGAAACAGGTACGACATCTTTTGATGATGAAGTATTCGGCAGAATCACAGTGGATAATGAAACACTGGATGAACAGATTCTGATCAAATCCGATGGATTCCCGACCTATAACTTCGCAAATGTCATCGATGATCACCTGATGGGAATTACGGATGTTGTAAGAGGTATGGAATACCTGTCCTCTTCTCCAAAATACAACCTCATTTATGAAGCATTTGGTTGGGAGATTCCACGTTATATCCATTGCCCGCCGGTCATGAAGGATGAACATTCCAAGCTGTCCAAGCGTAATGGTGATGCTTCCTTCCAGGACCTTGTTGCCAAGGGATATCTGCCGGAAGCGATTCTGAACTATATTGCATTACTTGGATGGTCTCCAAGTGAAGACCGTGAAATCTATTCACTAGAGGAACTTGTTCAGGCATTTGATGTCAAGCATATCGGTACTTCCGGTGCTATCTTCGATCCGGAAAAACTGAAGTGGGTCAATGCTACATGGTTACGTGCAATGGACCTGGATTCCTATTATGCGCTTGTAAAGCCATATATTGATGAAGCGGTAAAGAGTGATCTGGACAAAAAGGCAATCGCAAAAGTCGTACAGCAGCGTGCTGATACCCTGGCAGATATTGCCCCGATGCTGGATTTCTTCGATACATTCCCATCCTATGACAATGATCTTTACAACAATAAGAAGATGAAGACAAATCCGGAAGTTGCTTTAAACGCTCTGAAGCAGTGCAGAGAAGTACTGGCTGGAATTGATGAATGGAATGAAGAAACACTCCATGCAGCTCTGCTGGAGCTTCCAAAGAAGATGGGTGTTAAGAACGGTATCGTTCTGTTCCCATTACGTCTTGCGATTACCGGTAAGCAGTTTACACCAGGTGGAGCAATTGAGATTGCTGCAATTCTTGGTAGAGATGAAACAATGAGAAGACTGGATCTTTCCATTGCTCAGCTTTCCTGATCCATCACGCTAGACACATACACAGCTGTATGTGTCTTTTCTATTGATAAATCACGGATACTCCCCATGACAGAACTCCCATTTGATTGTAAAATAAGTGAAAGGAATTAATTAATATGAAAAACATACTGACGCTGGATCTGGGAAGGGGCTGGATCCGTTATGCTGTAACGAGTGAAACACTGGATGTACTGGAAAGCGGTAAAGTACCGGTAGAAAGCATGACTGAACCGGAAGCAGTGTTTTCTCAGATGGAAATGCTTGGCAGAAACTATCATGACAGAGTGGAAGGAATTGCTTTGACGATGCCTGGCGTGATTGATACGGAACATGGAATTGCCTATTCAGGCGGTATGTACCGTTGGGTCAAGGATATGGAATATGCTAAGATCATTGAGGAAAGAACAGGCCTGCCTACAATCATTCTCAACGATGCCAAGGCTGCAGCGCTTGCTGAAGTGGGATATGGTTCATTGAAAAAAGTAGAGCGGGGCGTTTTGCTGATGCTGCTTGGAACCGGAATCGGCGGTGCGATTGTCAATCATGGAAAGATCGTAAACGGATCTCATTTTGCTGCAGGGGAATTCTCCTATATGCCTGGTGATTATCAGGATCGGGAAGAGGGAGAAGACATGTTTTCAAGAGCCATGTCCATCAACAGACTCGTGGAAATGGTAAAGGAATCCACCGGCAATGAGAATGTGAATATCATGAAGGTCATGCGTGGATTATCCCAGCGTGATCCATTGGTGGAAGAAGGGGTACGTCTGTACTGTCGGCGTCTTGCCTCTTTTATCTATGCCATTCAATGTGTTGTGGATGCGGAACAGTTTACCATCGGCGGCAATATTACCGATGAACCTCGATTCATTCAGATGATTCAGCAAGCCGTGCATGAACGATATGAGACAAACCGATTCAAGGTGACTTTTGAACCTGTCATCCGTGGTGTCTCCTTCCATGAGGATTCGAGAAAATACGGTGCCGTACATCTGTTTCTGCAGATGCAGAAAGAAGAGAAGAAATGAGACATATTCCATCATTTCTGCAGCCGTATCTGGAAACGGATGCCATGCAGAGACTGAAAGGAATTGATATGAACTGTGGTGTTCAGCTGACATCCTTTCCTCTATTTGTAAACAGAAAAACAGTTAACAGATATACACACAGCCTGATCACAGCACTGCTTGCCTGGCATTTCACAGCAGATGAAAAACAGACACTTGCCTGCCTGTTTCACGATATCGCAACACCTGTATTTTCACATACGGTTGATTTTGTCAACGGGGACTATATGAACCAGGAATCAACGGAAGCAGGGATTGCAGAAATACTGGAAAAAGATGCAGGGATCTTTACACAGCTGAAGAAGGATGGAATTGCTGTAGGGGATGTATGTGATTATCACAAGTATCCACTGTGCGATAACCCATCCCCAAAACTGTCCTGTGACAGACTTTCGTATCTTCTTTCAGGGATGGTGGAACTTGGGTTTGGTAATCAAGTGGAAGCAGAGCAGATCGTAGCCGATCTATGTGTGAGTGAAAATGAAGAAGGAGAAAAAGAAATCTGTTTTCAAAGCCAGGCCACAGCAAAGCTGTTTACCAGACGAAGTCTGCAGTGTGGTATCATATATTCCTGCTGCTTTGATAGATTTGCGATGGATCAGCTGTCAGATCTGATTCATACTGCACTGGCTGAAAAGATCCTGACATACAAAGATCTTTATACCAGTGAATATGAAGTGGTCTGCAGGCTGAAAGACAGCCCGTTACAGCAGGCATGGGACAGATATACCGATCTGTATGGATTGAAACTTTCGTCTGAAAAGAAGCATGGATACAGATGCATCCGTGTCAAGAAAAGATATGTAGACCCATATGTTGTCGAAAAAGGAAGAATGCACCAGCTGGATCCTGAAATACAGACTGCCATTCAACGTTTTGTTCAGGATGATCAGTCTATATGGATCAGTGGATTATACAAAGAAAGATAAGGATGGGAACTGATATGAAGGAAAAAGTAATTGTCGTTGCTTCAGGCAATGCAGGAAAGATCAGAGAATTCAAAGAAATTCTCGAACCACTTGGCTATACCGTCAAAGCACAGAGTGAACTGCCACCGATTGAGGAAGTGGAAGAAACAGGTACAACCTTCCATGATAATGCCATTCTCAAGGCTCAGGCGATCACAGATGCATTCGGCATCATGGCTGTCAGTGATGATTCCGGACTGGAAATTGATGCTCTGGATCGTAAACCGGGTGTATACAGTGCCAGATGGCTTGGCCATGATACACCATATGATGTCAAGAATGCACAGGTACTCGATATGCTCAAGGATGTCAAAGACCGCACATGCCGATATGTCTGTGCGATTGCAGTAACCAGACCTGGTAATAAGCCGGTTGTCTTTGAAGACAGCGTGGAATGTGTGGTTGCCCTTGAAGCAAGAGGTACAAACGGCTTTGGTTATGATCCGATCATCCTGTATGAACCGATGGGCAAGACAATGGCTGAAATGAGCAAGGATGAAAAAAATTCCATCTCACATCGTGGCAAGGCTGTCAGAAAGTTTGAAAAGTGGCTCAATGAAACAGATACTCATTAAGGCCTGTTCTATCCTGGCTTCCCTTTGTTTTCTTGTCTCTATGCTGATTACACTGGTGGATGTCATCTGTTTCAACCGTTCCTTTTTCCTGTATGAATATGAAAAGAACAATCAGGCACAGATCATCGGCACCAGCGATGAAGATCTGATGGCTGCTACGGATGTCCTGCTGGATTACCTGAAGGATAAACGGGATGACATTGCGGTTACTGCAGTGATCGATGGCGTTTCAACGGAGGTGTTTACCACAAGAGAATCCATGCATATGGTAGATGTGAAGGATCTGTATCAGAGTGCATGTTTCATCCGTAATGTCGCTGCATTTATCTGTGTGATGATCGGTGCGGTTCTGTATTGGATCTGTGGGACAGGACGGGTTGAAGTATATAAGGACGGGATGGAAAACGGACTGTTCATGATGGGATGTTTTGTGCTTTGTATCGGCATATGGGCAGTACTGGATTTTTCTGATTTCTGGATGGATTTCCATTATCTGTTTTTTGATAATGATCTGTTTCTGCTGGATGCGTCCAGATCTATCATGATCAACATGTTTCCGGAAAGTTTTTTCTTTGATCTTGTGGCTGCGATCATTCTTTCCTTTGGTGGATGCTGTGGTCTTTTCTATGCTGTGATAAGGAAACTGTGTAAGAAAAGGGGTGTACTATGATTCACGTTGTACTGTATCAGCCGGAGATTCCGGCCAATACCGGAAATATCATGCGGACATGTGCTGCATTCAACTGTAGACTGCATCTGATTGAACCTCTTGGCTTCTATCTGGATGAAAAGCATCTGCGCAGAGCAGGTATGGATTATCTGCTTCAGGTAGATTATACGGTTCATCATGACTGGAACAGCTTCATGAAGGATAGAGATGGTGCTTTCTATTTTGTAACACGCTATGGAAACAGGGTCCCTTCTTCTTTTGATTACAGACAGGATGACGCACAGGGGAAAGATATCTATCTTGTATTCGGTAAGGAAAGTACTGGCATTGACAAGGAAATCCTGTATGAACATCTTGACCACTGCATCCGGATTCCGATGATTGCTGAAGCCAGAAGTCTCAATCTTTCCAACTGTGTTGCCTTGTGTGTATACGAAGTGCTGGATCAGCTTGGCTATCCTGGATTAAGCAGAGTTGAAACAATCAAGGGTGAAGATTTTCTGATTCAGGAGCACAAGGCTGGACAGAACAGATGACCGTGATAAAATGCAGGTAAATCAGGAGGATGCAGGCAATGATTGAAAACTTCTCGGATGCCATCGGATTTTATACAACCGTGTTTTTTGTGCTTGCCGGCATTTATCTTCTGTTTGTCGTTTCCAGCAGGCACCATGAACAGATGCTGCGTAAAAGAGAAGAAGCCTACTATAATCTGCTGGATGAAATCGGCAATGAATATGAAGAAGAGGAAACAGATGAAGTTTCCATTGAAAATGAAAAGGAAGGTATCTCATCATGATTTTTGAACCAACAGCACCATCAACCATACCTGCGGCCATCGGCCCATATTCTCCAGCTCTTTCCATCGGAGATTTCGTCTTTATTTCCGGACAGCTTGGCATGAAGGCAGAAACAGGTGAACTGTGTGAAGGTGTAGAAGCACAGACACGCCAGGCCATGGAAAACATGAAAGCCATTCTTCAGGCAAGAGGGCTGGATACAAGACATGTTGTCAAAACAACGGTCTTTCTGGCGGATATGAATGACTTCAATACCGTCAACGCTGTGTATGGCACCTATTTCAGCGCGCCATATCCGGCAAGAAGTGCGATTCAGGTAGCAGCTTTACCAAAGGGTGCACGCGTTGAAATCGAAGCTTTTGCGGTAGATACAAGAGCATTGGAAGTCATCTGTAACTCCCCGCAGTGTGCATGCAATGGTGGATGCAGCTGTCATGAAGAAGAATAATCGCGTGGTATGTATTTCCTGGAAAGGTAAAAATGCTGAACTGATCTACAGTGATGGATCACAGATCCAGATTGAAGAAAACCCTTTTGCGTGGTTTTCAAAGCAGATCCTTGTCAATGGCAGTACACTGCAGGGAAGAATTGATGCATTCCGGCGTCTGATTCAGGCTTCTCAGAAGCCATGTATTCTGATCTCGGAAAGAAGTCAGGATCTGTATTTTCCGACCAAAGGTCTTTCCAATTCTCACTGCCAGTGGTATCTGTATCAGGAAGTGATCTCCGTTGATAAAATCAATGAGAGTCATACTGATATTCATACCCGTTCTGGTCAGATTCTTACCGCAGATGTCAATATCCGTACGGTTCAGCTGCAGATGAAACGCTGTGCGGAATTTCTCAATGCGATCAATCCGGTATGAGTTGTCTGTTTTCAGACAACTTTTTATCTGTTTCAGATGACGGACAGACTGAAACAGAGTAAAATAGATGAGGTCGTATGATCCAAAGGAGGTGGTATTCATGAGTAGTACAGGCAGTAATACAGCAGTTTCACTCGACGTGCCTATATCGTGCATGAATCACATTTTCGGAGGATATAATACATGGAAGAAAAAGATCTCAGAAATCTGGAGACATTCAGATCACTTTTGAAGGACAAAAAATTCTCTGCCTTACGCAGTATGGCACAGGATATGAATGTCACTGACATTGCGGTAATTCTGGAAGCTGTGGAAGATGAAGACATGCTGAAGATGTTCCGTCTTTTTCCAAAGGAACTGGCTGCAGATGTATTTGCACAGCTGGAAGATGAGTCACAGCAGTATATCATCACTTCTCTTTCCGACAAGGAAGCTGGTACAGTCATTGATAACCTGTATGCCGATGATGCGGCAGACCTGCTTGAAGAAATGCCGGCAAGTGTTGTCAAGCGTCTGCTTGCCAATACCAGTCCAGCTACAAGAAAGGATGTCAATCATCTGCTGCAGTATCCGGATTCTTCAGCCGGTTCCATCATGACGGTGGAATTTGTAGACCTGAAGGAAACCATGACCGTCGCAGATGCCAAAAACAGAATCCGTGTTCTTGGTACGGATTCGGAAACGGTCAATGTCTGTTATGTACTGAATTCCAAGCGTCTTCTGCTTGGTACGGTTGCATTGCGGTATCTGATCATCCGCAATGATGATGAGCTGATTTCCGATATCATGCATGAAGATGTTGTCAGCTGCTCCACATCCGATGACCAGGAGCATGTTGCCCAGATCTTCAAGAAGTATGACTTTACGGCACTTCCTGTCGTGGACCATGAAAACAGAATGGTCGGTATCATTACAGTTGACGATATCATGGATATCGTTGAACAGGAAACAACAGAAGATATCGACAGAATGAACGCTATCATTCCAAATGACAAGCCATATCTGAAAACAGGTGTATTTGAAACATGGAAGAAGCGCATTCCATGGCTGTTGCTGTTGATGATCTCCGCCACCTTTACCGGTAAGATCATCACCGGATTTGAAACATCACTGTCCAGGATGGTTATATTGACAGCTTACATTCCGATGCTGATGGATACCGGTGGTAATGCCGGGGGTCAGGCATCTGTCGAAGTTGTACGTGGACTGTCACTGGAAGAAATCAGTTTTGTTGACTTTGGCAGAATTGTCTGGAAGGAAATCCGGGTTGGTATACTTTGTGGTCTTACACTGGCGACTGCAGTATTCATCAAATGCATGCTGTTTGACGGATTACAGCTGATGGTAGCAGGGGTTGTTTCCCTGACGGTCATCTGCGCTGTATTTCTTGCCAAGACCATCGCAAGCTGCCTTGTCATGTTTGTTTCAAAGACAAAGCTGGATCCAGCTGTTGTCGCATCTCCAATGCTGACAACCATCATCGATGCATTGTCTTTAACAATCTATTTTGCGATTGCGTCGACATTTCTGCCAATCTGATTACACTCTGTCCTCCGACTGTTTGAGGATATGCTATAATCGTTGTGCAAGGGAGGATATCACATGATTGTTGTTTACACATCACCTGGCTGTGCGTCCTGCCGGAAAGTCAAACAGTGGCTGAAGGACAGGGACCTGCCTTTCATTGAAAAAAACATTTTTAAAACACTGCTCAATGACAATGAAATCAAACATCTTCTTTCCCGATGTGAAAACGGAAGTGATGATCTGATCTCAAAGCGTTCCAAAGTCATCCAGGATTCCGGAATTGACGTGGAGGATATGACAACAGATGAACTGATTCAGTTCATCAAGTCCAATCCAAGTGTGCTGAAACGTCCGATTATTCTGAATGAAACAAGTTTCCAGGTCGGTTACGATGAGGATGAAATCAGCGTGTTTGTACCATCGGATCTTCGCCATATTGCGGATCATTCGTGTAATGACGGATGCCCGAATTTCAAAGCATGCGGGAAGGTAAGACAGGCACAATAAAAGAAGCTCCGGCTTCTTTTTTCTATAAGCAATAAGAAGAGTACGCCGTCCTCATAGGGCGGTGGTGAATTC
>JAEDEK010000011.1 GCA_016293365.1 Bulleidia sp.
TGAAAGAAAATTCACATACCAGGTTATTTCACCAGAATGGTGGACTTGGTCTACTTTATACCATCCGGATTCTGTAATGTGAAGTTCCAGGAATCACGGCACATTTCATCAATGTCATATCTCGCCTTCCAGCCAAACAGTCTGAGTGCTTTGGAAGGATCTGCATAACATTCCGCAATATCGCCAGGTCTGCGTTCCAGGATGCGGTATGGAAGCTGCTTACCGCATGCTTTTTCATAGGCATGCAGTACATCCAGGACAGAATAGCCTCTTCCAGTACCAAGGTTGACATGTTCCACGCCCTTATGTTCCATTGCATAACGGACAGCACCGATATGACCATCCGCCAGATCCATGACGTGGATATAATCTCTGACCCCTGTTCCATCCGGTGTCGGATAGTCATTGCCGAATACACGCAGGAATTCCAGCGTACCATTTGCAACACGGGCAATATAAGGTACAAGATTGTTTGGAATACCATTCGGCACTTCACCCAGCAGGCCACTTGTATGGGCACCGATCGGATTGAAGTATCTCAACAGCATGACACTCCAATCAGGATCTGATACACATACATCTTCCAGGATGTGTTCATTCATCAGCTTGGAGGTACCATATGGATTTGTTGTTCCGCCGACTTTTGAATCTTCCGTAATCGGACATTTTTCTGGATCTCCATAGACGGTTGCCGAAGAAGAGAATACAAGTGTCTTACATCCGGCTTTGGCCATTGCCTGATACAGATTGACGGAACCGGAAATATTGTTTTCATAGTATACAAGCGGTTTTTCCACAGATTCACCGACTGCCTTGTATCCGGCAAAATGGATGACCGCATCAATGCTGTTTTCCGCAAATACACGATCCAGACCATCCCGATCCAGAATATCCATTTCATAGAACTTCGGCATGATTCCTGTGATTGTTTCAATCCGGTTCAGGACTGCTTTGCTGGAATTGTACAGATTGTCCACAATCACAACTTCATAACCATTCTGGATCAAAGCTGTTACTGTATGAGAGCCGATGTAGCCTGTACCACCTGTAACAAGAATTGTTGTCATAACTTTTTTCTCCTTTTGATTTATCAGAATAAACGTGAAATATCATTCCACGTTACAAACAGCATGAGTCCGATCAGAATCACCCAGCAGGCACTCATGATCGCAAGCTTGAGCTTCTGGTTTAATGGTCGACGGATCAGGGCTTCAATTAATGTGAAGATGACCTGACCACCATCCAACACCGGTAATGGCAGCAGATTGAAGATGCCGATGTTCAGTGAAATCTCTGCCAACAGGAACAGATAGGTAGCCAGTCCCATGGAAGCAGCCTGACCTGTGACTTCAAAAATACCGACAGGCCCGGAAAGCTGATCCAGATTGGAGCCATGGAAGAACAGACCTGTTAATGTCGTTACCATGACACGCATGATCGCAACTGTATCCACAACCCCATAATACAGGCAGTTGACCAGATTCACTGCATGAGATTCCGGCTGAGGTGCGGTAATACCGATCATATAGGAACCGGATGCTTCATCATATTCTGGTGTAACTTCGATCACGACAGTTTCATCCCCTCTTTGCAGGGTATATGTTTCCACCCCACTGTAGCCATAGACAAAGGACGAAATATCCATATAGGTCTTTGGTAAAACACTGGAGCCATCTTCTTTTTCGATTTTCAGGATGATATCTCCATCTTCAAATCCAGCCATGTCGGCAGCAGATCCTTCCGTGATCTTATCTGCAACTGCCTTTGGATAATCGACATATGTACCGTTATACAGATTGATACCGGCCAATATGACAATACAGATCACAAAGTTCATCGCAACACCGGCAAGCATGACAATGATCTTTTTCCACCAGGCAATATCCGTGAGTCTTCTTCCTTCCGGCACTTTGACATCCGGATACGCCTCATCTCCGTCCGCTTCCCCTGCCATGGATACAAAACCACCGATCGGTAAGGCACGGATGGAATACTGTGTTTCCTTTCCCTGTTTTTTCAGCAGTACAGGTCCCATACCGAATGAATATTCAAAGCAGTATACCCCGAAAAACTTAGCCGCAGCAAGATGTCCCAGTTCATGGATACAGATGATGACGGTCAACAGTAAAAGAAACAGAATCAGATTAATAATAAAACTCATTTATTCTCCTTATTTGTATTGATATATTCCTGAGCAAAGGATTTACTCCAGGCATCTGCTTCATACAGATCTTCCGGGGTTTCAAGTTCTTTGAACTGAGCAGCATCCAGTGTTGCAAGAATCGTTTCTTCGATCATCAGAAACGGAATCTCTCCTTTACGGAATGCAGCATTTGCCACTTCATTGGCACCATTGAGTACTGCACCAAGATTACCGCCCTTCTTACCTGTTTCAAAAGCAACGCGTAACAGTGGGAAACGTTCCGTATCCGGTGTATCAAAATGCAATGTTCCAAGCGTACACAGATCCAATGGATGATCCTGCTGGAATGGATAACGATCAGGAGCAGTCAGGGCATACTGAATCGGCAGACGCATATCCGGTGCACCCATCTGAGCCATGATGGAATGATCCACATATTCAACCGCAGAATGAATGACACTTTCCGGATGCATGACGACCTTAATGTGGTCATAATCAATCCCGAACAGCCAATGCGCTTCCATGACTTCAAATCCTTTGTTCATCAGTGTTGCACTGTCAATGGTGATCTTATCACCCATTGACCAGTTTGGATGAGCAAGGGCCTGTTCTACGGTAACATCTTTAAGCTGTTGTCTGGAAAGACTGCGGAAAGATCCACCGGAACAAGTAATCCAGAGATTTCTGACCTGTTCCATGGAATTTCCCTGCAGAGCCTGCCAGATGGCAGAATGTTCCGAATCAATCGGATACAGATGACATCCGGTTTCCTGTAAGGCACGGTTGATCAAAGATCCACCACACACAAGTGTTTCCTTGTTGGCAAGAGCGACATCATGGTGGGCATGGATGGCTTCATATGTCGGTCTGAATCCGGCAAAACCGACCAGTGCATTAACAAGCAGGTCATAGTTGTCTTTTCTGACCAGTTCCACCATACCTTCATCCCCATACAGGATTTCGTGTTCCGGATATTCATTCTGTAACATTTTTGCATCCGATTCCTTCTGCACACAGAAAGAAGTGATGGAAGGAAACAGTTTCAGATATTCCCTTGCAGCCTGTATATTTTTACCGACACCAAACGATATGATTTCAAACTGATCCGGATGCTGAAGGACGATATCTACCGTCTGGCGTCCGATGGAGCCGGAAGCTCCCAGTAATACAAGTTTTTTCATAACAATGCTCCGATTACCTGTACAAGGCCATAGAAAACAACAAGACAGAACAGCAGTGAATCAACACGGTCCAGAACGCCACCATGTTCAGGAATCAGGTTTCCGAAATCCTTGATTCCATATTTACGTTTGATGGAGGAGAACGAAAGATCTCCCACCTGAGCAGCAATCGGCAACAGAACCGATGCGGCAATGGTCAATGCCATCGGCATCTGCGGTAAGACCATACATCCATAGATCAGTGAAATGATACATCCTGTCGCAAATCCACCGATGGAACCTTCCCATGTTTTATTCGGTGATACTTCCGGAATCATCTTGTGCTTACCGGTAAATACACCGAAGAAATACGCACCAGTATCACACAGAAAACAAGCCAGAGCGATATAGAGAATCAGTTTCCAGCCACCAAAGAGAATGGTGTTATAGATGCTGTTGAGACTTTTTACCGCAATTGCCATGATGAATGTCAGAATAAACGGGATGGTAACACTGTCTGTATCCACCTTACCATGGATCAATTCCACAACAAACAGGATGACTGCCCATAAACCAAAGACCGCCGGTACAAGAGCATCATCCGCAAAATAGGTTAAAGCCACAACACCAAAGTAGAGCAAGGTATTGATCACAATATCCTTTTTCTGCAGCCTTGCAATTTCATACGAGCCAACCCCTGCCACAAAGATCATCAGCAGGTGCAGTAATGTACCACCCATATACAGCGGTGGTATGACAATGGCTATGACTGCAAATGCTGCGATGATCTTGGTCATCATCTTCTTAGACATTTTTGACACCTCCGAATCTGCGGTCTCTGTGTGTAAATTCATCCAGACATCTCTTCAGAACATCCGGTGTGAATTCAGGCCAGCTTTCCTGCACAAATTCCAGTTCCGCATAGGCAATCTGCCATAACAGATAATTGGAAATACGCTGCTCACCGGATGTACGGATGAGCAGATCAACTGGAGGGAATCCATCTGTCATCAGATACTGTTCAAATCCTTCTTCATCCAGATTCAGATCTGCCTTCCCTTCCAGAACATCTTTCGCATACTTTTTAGCTGCGAGAAGGATTTCTCTTTGGGAACCGTAGTTCATGCATATATTCAGATTCAGCCCGGTGTTGTTTCTGGATTCTTCCATAGCATCTTCCAGTACTTTTCTTGTGGAAGATGGCAGAGCATCCAGTTCTCCCAGGATATTCATACGGAATCCACGATCCAGAAATTCCTTCATGTATTTTCTGAAGAACACTGCCGGCAGATTCATGATGTAGTTTACTTCATCATTACTTCTTTTCCAGTTTTCCGTGGAAAAGGCATACAGAGTCAGATATTCAATTCCCATTTCATCTGCTGCGATGGCAATTGTTCTGACATTGTCAGATCCGACAAGATGTCCTGCAGTTCTCGGCTTACCCTGGGCTTTTGCCCATCTGCCGTTACCATCCATGATGATTGCAACATGACGACATTCTTTCATACTCTAATCCTCATTTTCTTTCATTCTCTATTATAACTTCTTTCCATACAAAACTGTAGAAACAAAACCTTTCCGGAAATAAAATTCAGTTTCCGTTCAAAAAAAAAAAAGGAAATCATGTGATTTCCGTCAGTCATTACTGCTTGAGTACTTCCTTTTCCTTTGCCTTGGCAAGTTCGTCGATCTTCTTGACATACTTGTCTGTCAGCTTCTGGACTTCATTTTCACAGTCCTTCTGTGTATCTTCGTCCATTTCCTTGTCCTTCTTGACAACCTGGTTGGCATCACGTCTGATATTACGGATCTGAACCTTGCAGTCTTCTGCAATCTTTCCGACTTTCTTAGCCATTTCCTTACGTGTTTCGCCAGTCAGCTGAGGAACGGTAAGACGGATGACTGTACCATCATTCTGAGGAGCAATGCCAAGATCAGCTTCATTACATGCTCTTTCGATGTCCTTCAGGGAAGAACGGTCATATGGTTTGATGACGATGATGCGGCCTTCCTGAACAGAAATACCTGCGATCTGGTTGACTGGAGTAGGTGTTCCATAGTAGTCAACTTCAACATGGTTCAGCATGGCAGGGCTTGCCATACCTGTACGGATTGTAGACAGTTCATCTTTGAGATGGTCAATGACCTTGTCCATCTTCTTTGTGCTTGTTTCGATAATAGGATATGCCATATAGTGTTTATTTCTCCTCTTTATTGATGATCGTTCCGATCTTTTCACCTTTCATTGCTCTGACAATATTGCCTGGTTCATTCATATTGAATACCATCAGTTCCATGTTGTTATCCATGCACATGGAAGTAGCTGTGGAATCCATGACTGCAAGTCCTTTACTCAGCAGGTCCATATAGGTCAGATGTTCATAGCGTGTTGCATTCGGATCCTTCTTCGGATCTGCGGAATAGACACCGTCAACACCGTTTTTCGCCATGAGAATGACATCTGCCTTGATTTCACTTGCACGTAATGCCGCAGTTGTATCGGTTGAGAAATACGGAGAACCCGTACCACCACCGAAAATCACAACACGGCCTTTTTCCAGATGCCGGATGGCACGACGCTGGATGAATGGTTCTGCAACCTTCTCCATTTCGATGGATGTCTGCACACGTGTATCCACACCGACACCTTCCAGTGCGGACTGAATTGCCAGTGCATTGATAATCGTAGCCAGCATGCCCATATAGTCACCCTGAACACGGTCAATACCAATATCTGCGACGGTCTTACCACGGATGAAATTACCACCGCCTACGACAATTGCAATTTCAACGCCAAGCTGCTGGGCTTCCCTGATTTCCGTCGCAAGACTTTTCAGTACTTCCGGATCAAAGTTTTTTTCCTTACCGGAGAGCGCTTCTCCACTGAGTTTCAAGAGAACACGTTTATACATGATTTTCCTCCAAGTTTATTTCTTTGTTCATTATATCATCACACATTGATTTTTTGTATGAAAAACAGTATTGTTTTGAGTAAGACGGAGGATCATCTTTATGACACGTTATGGAATTGCCGATATCGGTTCCAATACAATCGTACTTCTCGTCTATGAAATGGACGAAGGAAAACCGATCAGCATCTATCATAAAAGTACCCCTTCCCATCTGATTGATGATGTATCACAGGACAGAATCATGTCACAGGAAGGAATCAACAAGGCACAGACAGTGCTGTATCGCTATGGTGAAATCCTGGATGAAATGGATGTACACTTCCGCTATGCATGCATTACTGAGCCATGCCGGATTCTGAATCAGTCGCAACTGGTAGAAGCACTGCAGGAAACAGGCTTTGAAATCTATCCATTAACCGGAAGTATGGAAGCTTCACTGGATTATCAGGGTACATTGTTTTCCTGCCCGCAGTATCAAAACGGAATTGCTTTTGATGTCGGTGGCGGATCAACTGAACTGATCAGCTTTCAGGATAACAGAGCAGTAGATGCAATGAGCTTCCCGCTTGGCTGTGTACGCCTTGCCCATCTTCCTCTGGATAATACAGACTGCAGAAAAGCAATTCTGCAGGCACGAGAAGATTTCCCATCATTAAATGTCAGCTGTGATACACTGATCGGAATCGGTGGTTCACTGCGTTATGCAGGACTGTTGCTGGATGAAATGTACCAGACAGGTTTTACCATTCCAGTATCCCTGCTCAGGGAAGTCTATGAGCGGCTTGTCAATGAAGAACCAAAAGCTGTCAGAGCAATGAAAAAGGTTGTGGATAAGGCACGTATTCCTGTCTTTCTGCCAGGTGTGCATATGATTCTGGAAATTGCAGATATCTATGAAGCCACTACCATTGTTGTTTCCCCTACGGGAATCCGTGAAGGATTTCTGATGTCTGTTCTGCGTGAAAATGACTTTGATGAAAGTGAGGATTAACATATGTTTCATCTGATTGCTACACTGATTGCTGCTGCAGTTGCAGGTTATATTGCCTCATCCTTCCTCCATACATCCCTGTCTCTTGGTATGACCATCGTACTGGGACTTGTCGGTGGATTTGTCGGTTCCTTCGTGCTTGGGTTAATCGGAATCCACGGATCCGGCCTGATCGGTACAACCATCGTTTCCACCATCGGTGCATTATGCACTGTATGGATTGCTGGAAAAATAATGAAATAGCGTGCTGAAGGCACTCCTGAGTGAAATACAGTAAACTGCAGATACGTTGGTGTCTGCTTTTTATGTATGATCCCTGTACGACGACCCATAAAAGCAGTCCATTGAAGACTGTCGAATCAAAGAATTCTCAAAACGGATTCCAATGCATTTACTTTCCGTCTTCATCCGGCTCTATTTTGAGCGTTGTACCCTGCAGATGGAAACAGATTGCCTCATCCCTTACATACTGACCTTTCCAGAATGAGATCGTTTTCCATGATAAAAGGACTGCTTTTTACAGTCCTTCAATCGTTTTATTCTACACCGATGACAAAGCTGTAGACCGGCTGTCCGCCATCCTGCAGATCAACATCGACATCGAAGTTTTCTTCGACAAATGCTGCAAGTTCATCTGCCTGATCCTGAGATGCATCTGCACCCTTGAGGATTGTGACGATTTCAGAATCATCATTCATCATCTTTTTCAGCAGTTCCCTGCATGCTTCCATCATATCTGTGGAAGTCACAACAATTTCCTTACCGACAAGACCCATATAGTCGCCGGAATGGATTTCTCTTCCATCGACGGTTGTGTCCTTGATGGCATATGTGACAGAACCGTATGTGACATGATCAATTGCATCCTGCATTGCTTCTGTATTTGCTTCTACGGATTCTTCCGGATTGAAGTTGATACATGCACTGAGTCCCTGCGGAATGGACTTTGTTTCCAGAACAATAATATCCTTATCCTCTGTTACCATCGCAGCCTGCTTGGCAGCCATGATGATATTGGAGTTGTTCGGCAGAATGTAGATATGCTTTGCATTGACCCTGGCGATTGCAGATACGAAATCTTCTGTGGAAGGATTCATTGTCTGACCACCGGAGACAACAAAGTCTGTACGATAGTCAACAAAGATCTTTTTGACACCTTCTCCTGCAGCAACTGCGATGATGCCGTATTCCTTCGCTTCACCGACTTCCTCTTCTTCATCAAGAATGGATGGCTTCAGGTCATCCTGGATGTTTTCAATCTGTACCTTGCGGAAGTAACCGTAACGTTCACCAAGCATCAGTACTTCACCTGGTGTCATTGTATTCAGTCTTACCTTGATACCATCTTCATCCACGATCAGTGTTACCTTGTTGCCAAGCTGTTCAATGGACTTGCGGAAACGGTCTTCGTTGAAGCTCTTTCTGTGCTTTTCATCAAAGTCAAGAATGAATTCTGTACGGTAACCGGAAGAATATTCATTCTTTGTATCTGTATTGACCTTTTCAGCTGCTTCTTCTGTAATCGGAGTTCCCTGCAGATATGCCTGGAAACCTGTAAAGATATACAGCAGACCGGCACCACCGGAGTCAACGACATGTGCTTCCTTCAAAACAGGAAGAAGTTCCGGTGTACGATCCAAAGATGCTCTGCACTGCTTGACAAATTCATCTACAAATTCTTCCATTGTAGCTTCTGGATGGTCGTTGAGATAGAAAGAACCGTAGTCACTTGCTTCGCGGACAACCGTCAGGATTGTACCTTCCGTCGGACGCATGACTGCCTTATAGGCAAGCTTTGTACCATTCAGAAGAGAATCAGAAAATTCTCTGACTGTCACTTCATCTCTGTCCTTTAATCCCTGATAAACACCTCTGAATACCTGAGAAAGGATAACACCGGAGTTACCACGTGCACCCATCAGAAGTCCTCTGCTGAGTGACTTCAGAACAACCGGAAGAGATTCGGATCCGCTCTTTCTGACTTCCGCAATACCATTTGTAAATGTCAGAGACATATTTGTACCGGTATCACCATCCGGTACAGGAAATACATTGAGCGCATCAACCTCTTTCTTATGCAGATTCAGATTGTTACAGCCGCTTTCCAGCATGCCCTTGAATTCTAAACCATTCATTTTTTCCATTTTTATCTACTGCCTTCTTCAGTTATTGACTCTTACACCCTGAACAAACACATTGACTCTGTTGACATCAACCGTCAATGTCTTTTCCAGTACGTACTTGACTTTTTTCTGTGCTTCCTTGACTGCTTCCGAGATCTTAACACCAAAGCAGGCAATAATGTATAAATCAACGTCGAGACCGTTTTCTGTCTCTTTGACACGAACGCCTCTGCTGTAGTTTTCCTTGTTCAGAAGTTCTGCCCATCCATCCTTGAGGACCTGCTTGCTTGCCATACCGACAACGCCATAGCACTCAGTGATGACACCGCCTGCCAAAGAGGCAATGGCTTCTTCTGAAACGGAGATACTGCCATAGTTCGTTTTTCTTTCAACACTCATGAACAAAACTCCTTTTATCTTTACAATTATAACAATATGGTTGATTTTTTTGCAATATCAAGGCATGACAAGAACACCGGATCCATAGTATCCTGCTTCATAATGTGCCTGAAAATCAGGATCGATGACTTCGGTTGCTGTTTCATCGATCGGAATCGGGATCGGATTTCCTGCATCATCGGTTGCGGTATTGCCATCCTGATCGACATAGTAATGCTTTACAGCACTGTCACCATACGGTGTCTTTCTGATATTTCCTTCTTCATCCGTCCAATATTCGACATTGGCAGTCGGCTTGTTCCATGGGCATACCTGTGAAGCTGCGGAACTGCCGGAATCGAAGCCGTAGATACACTGGCTGTGATCCTTCTGAGCGGCATAGATTTCATCATAATATGCCAGTTTGTCAAGATTGGTATAGGAACCGATGTAATACCCGCCTGTACGCATGAGAATCTTCATTGCTTCATCATCATATTCCAGAGCAAACTGGTGAATCTCCGCAATGGAGGAGATAACCTGTCTGTTCAGCTGACTGAGTGCCTTGCATAAAAGCCTTGTCTGTTCAGCTTCCGTAAATCCTGTGATATATGGAACATCCGCAATCACATCCAGATATTCACCAGACAATGGAATCACAGATCCATCGGATAAAAGCAGTACCGCCTGTTGGTCATAGCGGTAACCGACCGGTCTTTTCTCATTGACAGTAATAGAGATGATCCCATTGTTTTTCCATGATACATCCACACTTTCGATGAGTGGTTCACTTTTCAGCCGGTATTCCAATAGAAACGGAATCTTTGCATAATACAGATCATCGGAAGATACGCCAGCAATCGAACAGATCGTGTCACTGGAAAGATAACGGTTTCCACTTACTGTAACGGCTGATACCCTGCTTTCCTCCATCAGGGAAAACAGAAAGACAAGGACAAGTATTCCGGCAGAAATACCCCAACGGACAAGTGACGGTTTGTTACGATCAAAGGCTGCCTGAGAATTCCGCTTCCTTTTTGCATCGAATACCTGCTCCACATTGTCCCCGAAGGAAGTGTGATCGGTTGTGTTTCTGTTTTCTTTCACCTGCAATTGAACTTCTCCATTTCCGTAATCAGTCGTATACCGAACTTTTCCTCAATCCGATCCTGAATCTCCTCAACCAGCTGTAGATAATCCAGCGCTGTGGCATTACCGAGGTTGACAATGAAATTCGGATGCTTCTGAGAGACACATGCACCACCATGAACATGGCCACGATAACCGATCTCATCGATGAGTTTCCATGAATTCATACCTTCCGGATTGCGGAATACAGATCCACACGATGGATAATTGAGTGGCTGCGTCGCAAAACGCCTTTCTCTTCTGTTTTCCATCAGCTGACGGATTTCATCCGGATCCCCCTGTTTCAGTTTCATTCTGACGGCTGTGATGATCCAGTCAGGATGTTTCTGAAAGATGCTTGTACGGTAGGCATATTCAAAGGAATCCTTTTCCATCCAGCATAGTGATCCATCCCGGTAGACAAATACCTCTTCCACCACATCGGACATGCTTGCCTTGTAGGCGCCGGCATTCATGAATACCGTACCACCTACCGTAGCCGGAATACCACTGGCAAACTCAAGTCCGGACAGTCCTCTTTTCGCTGCTTCCTGCGCCAGCGCAATGATCGAACATCCAGCCTGTACGGTCACATATTCTCCATCAAAGAAGAAATCGGTAAAATGTCTGTCCAGACGTATGATCACACCTTCATATCTTCCATCCCCACACAGCAGATTGGATCCTTTTCCAATGACTTTAAACGGGATGCTGTTTTTGCGGATGATACGCATGATGGCATCCAGAGACATTTCATTTTCCGGATATACAACGTATGCGGCTTCACCACCGACACGAAGTGTTGTCATTTTCTTCAAAGGCACATCACGTTCTGTTGTACTGATCGCACTTAACTCTTCATACAGTTCCAGCATGACTTATCTCCCTGCATAACGCAATCATCTTTTCTGCAGCATCCGTTTTTCCCAAAGCTCTGGAAGCTGCTTTCATCTTTTCTCTTCTTCCTTCATCTGCCATCAGTGCATTGATCAGATCTGACAGACTCTTTGCATTCATATCCTTTTCTTCCAGCAGTACTGCAGCTCCATGAAGAGATAACTCCTGCGCATTGTAATACTGGTGGTTATTTGGTACATATGGACTTGGAATCAGTATGGAAGCACAGCCGATAGCTGAAAGCTCAGCCATTGTGGTTGCACCGGCGCGCAATACTGCAAGTGCACATCCTTTCAGCATGACTTTTCCATCCACGTAGTCAACAACACGGATATTGTCTTTTTCTGTATTTTGAAACTGATAGCTGTTGGATTTACCGGCAACAATGATCACCTGATAATCATCCGACAGATACGGGCATGCTTCATCAACGGCTTTGGATACCGATGCACTGCCAAGAGATCCCATCATCACCAGCACAAACGGTTTTTCAGGGTCCAGACCATACTGTTTCAGGATGGCAGGATCATATGTGACATCTGCTGCTGCGGATGCCTGTGGATTTCCATACAGATACACCTTTCCTTGTGGAAACTGTTTCAGATTGGAGGAATAACACCCTACAACCCCATCGGCCATCTTTCCAAGATACATATTCGCCTTACCGGCGTAGGAGTTCTGCTCATGCAGAAGAGTTGGAATATGCAGGCGATGTGCTGCCCGGATCAAAGGAACGGAAATATAATTTCCAAATCCGATACAGATATCCGGCTTTTCCTTCCTGAGTATTTTAACAGCAGACTGTTCGGCATGGAGCAGCGACAGAACAGATCTGACTTTACTGACAATACCACCGCTTGTACTTTCCATATCCGCACCGATAAAGCGGTAGCCTTTTTCCGGAATGATTTTTGCTTCCAGACGGTCATTGGATCCAAAGAATACGACTTCACTGGATGGATCCTGTCTGACCAGTATATCTGCCAGGGCGAGTGCAGGATAAATATGTCCACCTGTTCCCCCGGCAACCATCATGACTTTCATACGAAAACATCCTTTCGTTCATTAAAATCATATCATGAAACGCATGGCTAAACAGAAAAAACATTACTGAAGTGCAGAGGCAAACTGGCTGTTGAACAGATCTTCATAGAATCCGCTGTTTTCCAGCAGAGCCTGATGCGTGCCGGATTCAATGATTCTACCATCCTTCATAACAAGAATCAGATCCGCATTTACAATCGTGGATAGACGATGTGCAACAACAAAGCTTGTTCTGCCTTCCATTAATCTGTCAAAAGCCTGCTGAACAAGAACTTCCGTTCTTGTATCAATCGAAGAAGTTGCTTCATCCAGAATCAGAATCGATGGCTGTGCCAGCATGACTCTTGTAATACAGAGCATCTGCTTCTGACCGGCAGAAAGTCTGTCTTCCTGAATCACGGTATCCAGTCCGTTTTCCATCTGTTCAATCCATTCCAGACACTGCGTTTTCCGGCAGGCTTCTTTTATCTTTTCATCCGTTGCATCCGGATCAGCGATCAGAAGATTATCGCGGATGGATCCGCTGGAAAGCCATGTATCCTGCAGAACCATACCATAACAGTGTCTCAGGGATGTTCTGTTAATGGAAGTGATATCGGTTCCATCAATGGAAATAGTACCGCTGCTGATCTCATAAAAGCGCATCAGCAGATTGATGACAGTTGTTTTGCCACAGCCGGTCGGACCGACAAGAGCAACATGCATGCCCTGCTTGACATCCAGATTGAAATCTTCAATAAACGGACGCTGTGGATCATAGCTGAAACTGACATGTTCCATGCTGATCCTTCCCCTGAGGCATGTTATCGAAGGCTTCTGCCTGTCGGATAATACCGGATCCTCTTCTTTTTTCTGATCCATCAGATCAAACAGTCTTCCGGCACACGCAAATGCATTCTGCAGTTCCGTAATGACAGATGTGATGTCATTAAACGGTTTCATGTACTGGTTGGCATAATTCAGCAGAATGGTCAGACCACCAACGGTAAGATTTCCCCGCAGTATCAATACAGCACCCAGCAGAGCCACACAGGCATAGATAATGGAATTGACACATCTTGTGCATGGATTGGTCAGGGATGAGTAGAATGTAGCTTTTGTAGAACAGGAGCGCAGCTCTTCGTTCATCTGATGAAATGTATCTGAAGCACGTTTTTCATAACCGAATGCATGTACCACATTCATACCGGATACCATTTCTTCTACAAATCCCATCTGTTCTCCACGGGCTTTGGACTGAGCACGGAACATCGTATATGTATGGCTGGAAATAAAACGGGCAACAAGGAAGGAAACCGGCGTCAGAATGATGACTGCAGCGGTTACCATACCCGAAGTCTTCAGCATGAACACAAGTGTTACGGCAATTGTCATAACACCGGAAAACAGCTGTGAAATACCAAGAACAAGACCATCACAGATCGCATCTCCATCCGCGATGATCCGTGCGGTAAGATCCCCTGTCTTCTGCTCATCCAGGTAACGTAAAGGAAGATTCTGTACTGAGGCAATGGCCTTATTGCGGATGGAAGCTACCGTTCCATAAGCAATCCGGTTATTGACAAGTGTCATAGCAAAGGTTGCACAGGCTGATACGGCAGTACAGAAAGCAGCTTTGTATAACAGTGGAAGCAGTGTATCAAATCTGACATTGCCTGGGGAAATGATTGTATCCACAGCCTGACCAAACAGAATCGGCAGGTACATCTGAAAGATGGCAGCAGTAAATGCAAGCACAAAAGACAGAACCATGATCAATCTGTATTGAACTGCTTCTGAAATCAGACGGCTCAGTATCTTACGGTTCATGCCTGCTCCTTTCCACCCTTAGACTGGGAAGCATTGATCTGCTGATAAACCAGGCAGGACTTCATCAGATTTTCATGCGTGCCTGTTCCAACAATTCGACCATGATCCAGTACAAGGATCTGATCACACTGTCGGACTGTGGAAATGCGCTGGGAAATCAGAAATACAGTACAGTTTTTCAGTGTTGCGATGGCTTTGCGCAGCTTTGCATCCGTGGCATAATCAAGCGCACTTGCAGAATCATCCAGAATCAGAATCTGTGGATTGGAAACAATGGCTCTTGCGATGGTAAGTCTCTGTTTCTGACCACCAGACAGATTCCGACCACCCTGTTCGATCATTGTATCAAGTCCATCCTTCTTTCCCTCAACCACTTCCGTTGCCTGAGCGAAAGACAAAGCCTGCCAGATCTGTTCATCGGTTGCTTCCGGATTTCCCATCTGCATGTTTTCACGGATCGTACCGGAAAACAGCACTGCCTTCTGTGGAACGGTTCCAAATATTTCACACAGTTTTTCTCTCGGATAGTCCTGAATCGGATGACCGTTCAGTAAAATCGTACCAGACTTTGGATCCATCACTCTTGTCATCAGACGGACAAGCGTGGATTTTCCGGATCCTGTACCTCCGATGATTCCGACTGTCTGTCCGGATTTTACAGAAAAACTGATATCACTGACAACCGGTGTACCATGGGTGTGATAACATGCGCTGACATGATCAAAGGAAAGTGTACCGGTTTCCTTTTCTGCAGGATCCACATTTCCATACGTCATATCCGGAACAATGGAAAGCACACCGGATACCCTGGATGCACATGCAATACCTTTGTTCAATGTGATCATCAAAGAGGAAAGCTTGATCAGTTCAACAATCATCTGTGTCATGTAGTTATACAGGGCAACAACCTGTCCCTGCTGCAGAATACCGGCATTTACCTGCAATGCACCGGTATGAATCAGAACACATGTTGCCAGATTGACAATCAGGAAGGTTACCGGATTCAGCAGTGAAGTGATTCTGCCGGTAAAAATGACATAGGATGTATATGTATTATCCGCTTCTTTAAAGTCATGGACTGACTTTTTTTCCTGGGTAAAGGCACGCAGTACTCTGACACCGGACAGATTCTCTCGTGTCAATACAGACAGTCTGTCGAGATACCCCTGCACCTTTTTATACATCGGAATCGTCACAAGCATGATTCCAAGCACGATCACAAGCAGGAACGGAATCGCTACTGCAAATACTGCCGCTGCCTTACCATCAATGGTAAACGCCATGATCAGAGAACCGAAAACAATAAACGGAGAACGCAGCAGCAGACGCAGCCCCATATTAATTGCTGTCTGAATCTGATTGATATCAGAAGTAAGTCTTGTCATCAGTGTATCGGCACCGATCTTCTCACATTGTCCCGTTGATAAAGACTGGATATGGTTAAACAGCGCTTCTCTGATATCACATGCAGATCCGACTGCAGATCTGGCAGAAAAAAACTGTGCTGTGACAGCAAATCCAAGAGAAACCAGTGCCAGTATGACAAGAATCATGACACGATACAGAATCATTTTCATATCCTTTGCGGCAATCGCTGTATCGATCAGATCCGCAACAACAAGTGGCACAAACAGATCCATCAGTGCTTCCAGCATTTTAAAAACAGGAGCTGCAGCTGCCTGCAGCCTGTATGGTCTGATATATTTCCAAAGCTGTTTCATGTAACCTCCCACATTTCAGGCCATTATACAATAAGAAAAGAAACCGGAAAACCGGTTTCTCATAACATCTGATTGATTCTGTTCCAGATTTCATCCATTCCTTTTTTGGAAATGGAATCCACAGGAACAAGTGCAGATACCGGTAAACCAAGTACACCGGCAATCTTTGATGCATTGGACAGAAACTTTCCTCTTGATATCTTGTCTGCCTTTGTGCAGGCAACAATGATATTCAGATGGTTCTCTCTGCCGTATTCAATCATATCCAGATCTTCACCCGAAGGAATTCTGCGGCAGTCCAGAACAAGAATCATGCCCTTGAGATTCTCTCTTTTCTGGAAGTAAGGCTCAATCAGTTTACCAAATGCGATGGCACTCTGTCTGTCACTTGTGGCATAGCCATAACCTGGACAGTCCGTAAAGACGACGCGGTCATCCACATTAAAGAAATTGAGCAGTCTTGTCTTACCTGGAGTCTTGCCGGAATAGGCAAGATTCTTCCGGTTGACCAGCGCATTGATGAGACTTGACTTACCTGCGTTGGATCTGCCCGCAAAGGCAATTTCAGGTAAATCACTGAGTGGCCATTGTGACTGCTGAGCAGCAGTAGCGATCAGTTTTGCCTGATAGGATTTCATGGACGCACCAGCGCTTCCTTCAGTACCTGGGATACGTTTTCCATCGTTTTGAAGGTGATGGCTTCACGTACCGCCTTCGGTACATCGTCCAGATCTCTTTCATTCTGCTTTGGAATCAGAATTGTACTGATACCGACACGGTTTGCCGCAAGAGACTTTTCTCTGAGTCCACCGATCGGCAGTACATTACCACGTAATGTCACTTCACCTGTCATTGCAATATCACTGCGTACAGGAGTATCGGTAAGAGCGGATACAATGGCAGTTGTCATCGTCACACCTGCAGATGGACCATCTTTCGGTACAGCACCTTCCGGTACATGGATATGAATATCATGGGATTCAAACCATTCTGGTTTGACCTTGAACTCATCCCCATGACTTCTGACATAGTCGAGTGCAATCTCCGCACTTTCCTTCATGACATCACCCAGCTGACCCGTCATGACAAGCCTGCCCTTACCGGCAAATGTATTGACTTCAATCTGAAGTACATCACCACCGAATTCCGTATAGGCAAGACCTGTGACACAACCGACCTGATCCTTCTTTTCACGGGAACCGTATTCATACTTTTCCTTACCAAGCCATTCATTGATCAGCTTTTTTGTCACGGTAACGGATTTTCTGCCATCCTTGAGTACTGCAAGTACTGTCTTACGGCATAATGCAGATACAAGACGTTCAAGCTGTCTGACACCTGCTTCTCTTGTGTAATGGCGGATCATATACAGAATCTCATTATCCTTGAGATGGAACTGAGATGCCTTCAGACCATTTGCCTTGAGCTGCTTTGGAATCAGATGTTCTTTCGCAATGGTAACCTTGTCAATTTCCGTATAGGATGGAAGCTCGATGATTTCCAGACGGTCACGTAATGGAGCTGGAATGTTTTCCAGATAGTTTGCTGTGGCAATGAACATGACACGTGACAGGTCATAGGATTCTTCCAGATAGTGATCGGAGAAGAATGTGTTCTGTTCCGGATCAAGCACTTCCAGCATCGCATCGGATGGATCACCCTTGTAATCAGCACCCATTTTGTCAATTTCATCAATCAGGAAAACCGGATTGATGACACCGGACTTCTTCATGCCCTGAATGATTCTTCCCGGCAGTGCACCAAGATATGTTCTTCTATGACCTCGGATTTCAGCCTCGTCACGAACACCACCCAAAGACATCTTGACAAACTTTCTGTCAATGGCTTTGGCAATGGAACGTGCCAAGGATGTCTTACCAACACCTGGTGGCCCTACAAGGCACAGGATCGGGGCATTCAGTGTTCCTGTCATCTGCTTGACCGCAAGATATTCCATAATCCGGTCCTTGACTTTTTCCAGTCCGTAGTGGTCTTCGTCCAGAATGGCTCTGACCTGTGTCAGATCCTCGCTGTCCTGTGTTTCCTGCCACCATGGAACATTGAGCAGCCAGTCAAGATATGTGCGTTCCACACTTGCTTCACCACTTCCCGGCGGCAGCATTTCAAAACGTTTCAGCTCTTCCAGTGCCTTTTTCCTGATGTGTTCCGGGTATGGATTGTTTTCAATTGTTTCTCTGATTTGGGATGCATCATCATCCATGCTGGAAACATCACCCAGCTCCTCTTTGATGGCTCTGAGTTTCTCACGCAGGTAGTATTCCTTCTGGCCTTCATCAATTTTTTTCTTGACCTTTTCATTGATGACGGATTCCAGCTGATTCATTCTTTCCTGCTTTTCCAGTTCGGAAATGATGAGGTACATTCTTTCATTGACATCTGCAGTTTCCAGCAGTTTCTGCTTTGTATTCTGATCAGTGACAAAATACTGGGCAAACTGATCTGTCAGAGTAATTGCACTGACACCCTGGGAAAGCTGATGAACAACATCAGCCGGGAAGGATGCAGTGACGGCAGATACCTTCTGGAATTCAGAAATGATGCGCTTGACAAGAATCACTTCTTCATCTGCATCGGCGATGACATCATCCACCATAGCAACTTCACCACTCAGTGTCTTTCCATCATCCATTAAGGAAATCAGTCTTGCACGTTTCATACCGGTAAAGGTAACACGCAGATATCCCTCTTTGCGACGGATGATCTTGATCTTGGCAAGTGTACCTGTTTCGTACAGATCATCTTTGGCAGGATCCTCAACACGGATATCCTTCTGGGACACAATGAATACCATGGCATCATGGCTGTCATTGGCCAGGTTGACCGCATTGATGGATTTTGTTCTACCGACTTCAATCATGACGTCCTGTCCCGGGAAGATGATGACACCTCTTGTTGCGACAACTGGTACATTCATGGCTGTGGCTTTTGTCATAATGAAACCTCCGTTTCTATTTACTGTATGAAAATAAGACGCGGATGCGCCTTATTTCATTCGTTTCTCATCAGTCAGCCTTGACTGTTTTTTCGGCGTTTTCCTTAACGAGTTCGAATGCCTTCTGATTAGCGACATCCTTCTTCAGCATTTCAGGATTGATCAGGCTCTTGACCTTTTCTGCTTCCATGCCATACGCCTTGGCAATGTTTTCGTATTCCTGATCGAGATCTTCATCGGATGGAACAATGTTTTCAACTGCTGCAATCTTTTCTAAAGCAAGTCTGATTGTAACAGTCTTGATTGCCTGTTCACGATAGTCTTCCTTGAGATCTTCCGGCTTCTTGCCCATCATGGACAGATACTGGCTCAGGCTCATGCCATACTGGGAAATCTGATTTGCCAGCTGCTGGATCTGATTCTGAACTTCTTCTTCAATCAGAGCTTCCGGCAGTTCAACAGATGTATGTTCTACCAGTTCTTCCATCAGAGCATTGTCAGCTTCATTTTCTGCTGTTGCCTTTCTGCTGTTTTCCAGTCTTTCACGGACCTTGGCAACAAGCTGTTCTGCGGTTTCGACTTCCGGAATGGAAACATCCTTGGCAAAGTCATCATCAACTTCAGGCAGAACTTCCTTCTTGACAGCGTTGACCTTGACCTTGAAGACAACTTCTGCACCAGCAAGATCTGCTGCATGATAGTCTTCAGGGAATGTCAGGTGAAGATCTTTTTCTTCGCCTGCAACAGTGCCGATCAGCTGTTCTTCAAAACCTGGAATGAAGCTTCCGGAACCAAGTGTCAGATCATAGTTATCTGCCTTGCCGCCTTCAAATGCGACGTCTTCCTTGAAGCCTTCATAGTTGATGTTGACGATATCACCATCTTCAGCAGCGCCTTCCTTTTCTTCAATGTCAGCGTACTGCTTTCTCATACGGTCAATTTCAGCATTGACTTCTTCATCGGAAACAGATGTTTCAGCCATTGCATAATGCAGGCCTCTGTAATCTGTAACCGTTACTTCAGGCATGACCTGGAAAGTATAAACCAGAACTGCCTTTTCTGTATTGATTTCTCTGATGTCTACAGATGGCTGGGAAATCGGTTCAACACCTGTTTCCTCAAGACCTCTTCTGAGCCATTCATTGATGTGTTCATCAATGGCAGCTGCCTGTCTTTCACCCATGGAAATCTGCTTTTCGACCAGAGCCTTTGGGGCACAGCCTTTACGGAATCCATGAATCGTTACATTTTTTGCGAGTTTGTTGAAAGCTTTTTCAACAGCCTTCGCCCATTCTTCACCTTCGATGACTACTTCCAGTTCACCTGTGGATTTTTCTTTCAGTGTCCAAGTTGACATTGTATCATTACTCCTTTTCCTGTTCAGTGCTCGAGTATTATAACAAATACGGGAATACAGTGCCATGAAAATACATGCATTTTTTCATGATTTACATGATTTCACCGTACTTTAATATCCTAAACACTTCTTTTAGCACTGTCAAGTACAAAGTGCTAAATGTTTTTCAGAAGAAAGGATCCATGCATCTGCATGAATCCAGACGGGTATCATTCACTTTCCATAACGGACAGCTGTGCGAATCCGTTTCTTTCCCCCAGGGCATCGGCAATATTGATACAGCAGTTGCCCATACGGTCAATCGCATGAATCATTTCATTGAACGGTTCTGTCATTCTTGCATCACACTGGCCTTCACGGATTCTTCTGACGTGTGATCTTCTCATCTGTACACCTAGATCAAGGATTTCCTCCTTGCGCTCATACAGCTGATCCACCGATCTGTTTTCATCCACCATGGCATTTGTCACATCAGTGAACATTTTCTGTACCAGGGTGAAGCTGTGCATGATATCCTGCATGGCTTCATCGGAAAACTGCTGTCCCTTTCCTTTCCGTTTTTTCATGGCTCTGGCAATTTCTGCACACAGATCATTCATACGGTCCAGATCACCGAATACATACATGATACCGGTCGTCAGATTGGCCTGATCTTCCGTCAGACTTCCCGAAGCAAACAGCTGAGCAAAGTAATCGGTAATATGTGTATACAGGACATTGAGATCATCACTTCTGCGGATGACCTTGTCAGCCAGTGTTTCATCCTCATTGACCATTGCCTTCTGCAGTCTTTCCATGTTATGGGAAACAAGACCTTCCACGCGGGCAAATTCCTTATATACAAGCTGCAGTGCAGCAACAGGCTGACAGACAAGTTTTGGATCGAGGAACATCGGTACGGAATCCTTGGTCTTTTCACTTGCACCATCCGGAATAATGGTCATGACAGTCTTTACCATCAGCCAGATCATAGGAACCCAGATCAGCGTCATCGCCACATTGAAGAATGTATGTGCGTTGGCGATCTGTCTGGATATGACTTCAACTTCCGGTCCTTTTGGTGAAATCATCTGAATCACATACGCAAACGGTTTCAGAACAATCAGAAACAGTATGGATCCGGATACATTAAAGATACAGTGCGCCAATGCAGTTCTTTTGGCATCCTTGGACTGTCCGATACTTGCAAGCATCGCGGTAATGGTTGTACCGATATTATCACCAAGCAGAATCGGAATGGCTCCAACAAGCCCGATCACACTGCTGACGCCGTCTGCTGCAGCCTGTGCAGCGAAATTCTGAAGAATTGCGATAGTAGCGGAGGAACTTTGAATAACAAGTGTCATACCTGTTCCGGCAAGAACCCCAAGTACCGGTACATCTGCCACCTTTTCGATGATCTGCGTGAATACCGGAGAAGAAGCCAGTGGTTTCATGACACTGCCCATCGTTTCAATACCAAGAAACAGAAGACCGAATGCAAAGATGGTCTGTCCGATGGAACGGATCTGTTCCTTTTTCACAAAGAAACTGATCACAAAGCCGATTGCGATGATCATGTATATATAATCCGAGAGCTTGAATGCAATGATCTGAGCCGTCATCGTTGTACCGATATTGGCACCCAGAATGATGGAAATTGCCTGGGGAAGTGTCATCAGACCTGCACTGACAAAGCCGATTGTCATGACGGTCGTCGCTGAAGAACTCTGCAGTACGGCAGTCGTAAGAGCTCCTGCCAGTACACCAAGAACTGGATTGCCTGTCAGAAGTGCCAGCAAAGAGCGCATCTTTTCTCCTGCAGCCTTCTGCAGACAGTCACTCATCATATTCATTCCGTAGATAAAGATTGCCAGTCCTCCAAGAAGTCCGGTGATGATCCTGAATGTTTCACTCATATGTATTTCCTTCCTGTCTTTGTAACCCCTGTTACACACTCAGTGTAGAATACATATGAAAAATCAGAAAAAAGCCTGTGTTAAGTTTATGTTAAATATCACATGGATTTTACATTCCGGTAAAAAAAGCATGCTTTTCAGGCACGCTTTTCAATGACGATATCTATGATATTCATGAACAATTGCGGAAAGCACAATCTTCATGTCAAGCGGTTTGACAAGATGTCGGTTCATACCGGCATCCAGTGATTTGCGGATATCCTCTTCAAAGGCATTGGCACTCATCGCAATGATCGGAATATCTCTGCTTTCCTTTCTGCCGCTTTCACGGATTGCCTTTGCAGTCTGCAGTCCATCCATGCGAGGCATCATGATATCCAGCATGATAACATCATAGTAACCATCCGGTGATGCAAGAAGTGTATCACATGCTTCCTGACCATCATATACCGAAGTGATGGAAGCCCCGGCTTCTTCAAGAAGTGTAACAGCAATCTCATTATTGAGCATGTTATCTTCCGCCAGAAGAATCTTCATTCCTTTCAGGGAATACTGCTTCTCCTGCTGTGCAGAAGGAAGCGCGTCTGCGCTGGAAATAACAAACGGAATTGTCAATGTGAATACAGTTCCCTTTCCAGGTTCACTTTCCACTTCAATCGTACCATCCATCCTGTCAACAAGACCTTTGACAATCGCCATGCCAAGACCTGTTCCCTGATAGACACTTCGTGCATCTGCACTATCCTGGGTAAACGGCTCAAAGATATGCGGAAGGAATTCACTGGAGATTCCGATTCCCGTATCGGAAATGATCATCTGCAGAATGACCTTGTCATCTTTGACACCGATCTCCCTGAATTCGGTTGTGATGGTTCCTCCTGCATCCGTATATTTGATCGAATTGCTGTAAAGATTCAGAAGAATCTGACGAACGTGTACCGGAGAACAGCAGATATACGGATGTTGGAGTGTCATGACACCGGTATTGTCATATACCATGGTAATGCCCTTTTCTTCTCCCTGCATCCTGACGATCGTCTCAATATCATCTGACATATCCGGAAGATAAACGGTTGTGGAAGCCAGGCTTACCTTATTGTCTTCAATCTTTGACATATCCAGTACATCATTGACAAGAGACAGCAGGTGATCGGCACACACCTGAATCTTTCTGCGATTGGAGTTGATCAGCTGCAGGTCATCCTGATGCAGTTCATCGATTTTCAGAAGACCGATAATCCCATTGAGCGGTGTACGGATATCATGTGACATACGGGAAAGAAACTGCTCCTTGACACTGTTGGCCGCCTTGGCCTGCTCCAAGGCCTCTCGCAGCATGTTCATCTGGAGTCTTTCCTTCTGTACCTGTTCGTCCACATTACGCAGCCCGATTACCGCAGCGGGTGCACCTTCATTGGTTAATGCAGGCATCAGATGATACTCCATGCATTCTGTTTTCCCGTTATGGGATATGGCATCAAAACGGGCCGTAATCCCTTTTCCAGTTAAGACAGCCTGTTCAATGGATTCCAAGGAAAACTGTTCCATAAAGCTCTGTCGTTCTTCCGCGATGATATAGGCTTGTGCATATTTCTGTGTTGCGGTATGAATGTCCAGGCTTACCTCATTGGGAACGATCACATGACTTTCGTCCGCCTTGATGACTTCAATGATGCCACCCTGCAAAGGCGCATAGATGACCGTTGTATAGTCTTCCCCCAGCATCTGCATGACGGATCTGTTTTTTTCCAGCTGCTGTTTGGATTCCTGCAGCATGGTCAATGCGTTTTTCAGTTCTCTGTTTTCCTGCAGGGCATAGATGGTCTGATGCAGTTTGGTTGTCTGTAATGCAGAAGCAAAGAAGATCGTACAGATGACAATGGCTGTCCGGGATATACCATCAATTCCCATGAAAGACTCACAGATCATTGCCATGATGATAAAGCCGAGGGTTACCGCGATGACCTTCTTTTCTATTTCACGGTCAAGTACCTTTTTCCATAACAGAATAAAGATCAGTACAGCCAGATACAGTACAGTGACGGCATATGGAATAAAGAATGCAGGACCTGGTGTTAAGACATTGTTCTGATCATAACTGAAACACAGATCAGAAAACAGTGCGGAAAAGGAAGCCGCAACGGCGATCATTTCCGGAACCAGCAGAAACAGTCTGTTTTTCAGTGTATTCTTTGGATGATATACAAGAGCAATCAGAATAAGAATCATCGCCGGACGGATGGAATAGCTTACTGCTGCAGCCGCAATCCGCACTGCTGTCGGATACGGCAGTGCTGCCATCACCGTCTGCGTATTATCTGCCAGCAGATCAAGCATTTCCATGGTCCACAGGATCTGAAACAAAGCTCGTTCCTTTCTGTTGAGCGCCTGCCTGTCAAGAATGACTACCGCCAGATAGATCAGGCCGAACAGCGGTACGATATTTGTCAGAACAAGTATTTCACTGTTCATGGCCTTATTCCCTCATCACGCCACTGCATGCAGTCAGGTGTTCCTTCAGCTGCTCATCCCCAAGCATTTCCACTGTCTGCAGTCCACATTCATATGCCAGCTCACGCCCTTCGATTTCCTCATAGGACAATGGCAGATACATATAGACTTCATGCACCAGAACCTTGAGTGCCAGTTCATAAACCGAAGGATACTTCATTCCAAACCACTGATTAAGATACTTTCTGGCTTCACGATAACCATCACATTCATCCACTGGAATCAGACAATCTCCGAAAAAGGAATATTCCACTCCATCTTTGACAAACGTAAATTCATCTTCAATCTGCTGCTTTGCGATGGCATTGATCAGCAGTGCAGCTGCTTCCGGAAATGGACTGCTGTTGAAATAATCCTGTATCTCCAGTGTTAGATCTCTGAGATTTCTTGAACCAAGTGCATTGACTGCAGCCAGCTGCCTTGCAGCATCGCCATGCAGATCATCCAGAAGCTGATCGAGACTGCTTTCATGAATAATTGTGTTTTCAGCTACACCAAAGCGGATATCCTTCTGCAGTACACGCAGCTGTTTTTCCACATCACAGGGAATATACGGCATGGACAGTTCCTTCTCCACGATTCCTGCTGCCTGATCATATTTCTTCTGTTCCATCAGTTCTTTTATTTCTGCAATGGTTTCTTCGTACCAGTTATCCATAATTGACTCTTTCCTGTACAGAATTTTATACGATGCGATATATATTTTCAAGCAAAGACAGATGGAGAAAGGAAATCCTCTATCCATCTGTCATATTACTCAAAACGGCTTCTTTACAACGAAATCCACCATCTTTGAATCCATCCACTTCTACTTAAACCCACTTCATCCTGTATGGTGTTTTCCAGTATGCCGCCACATGCTGCGATGGTTTTCGATGAAGCAGTGTTATCCGGATCACATGTCAGCAGGACTCTGTTTTCCCCTGTTTCTCTGCATTTTTCCAGCAGCATTGCAAGCATCCTGCGACCATGTCCGTGTCATTGAAAAGACGTCCTGATACTGTAACCGATATTCCCGCCATAGCGGTAAAGAAAATCCGTCAGCGGATGTCTGAAATCGATCATGCCGATGATACGATCGTTTTCATCCACATACAGATATACCTGTGGAGGAACATATCCTGCCTGATACTGTGCCTTCAGACGTGTTTCAAAATCCAGCCACTTTTGAACCGTTTCCGTATTTTCAAGTCCTGCACAACCATCAAAGCTGACATGGTGCTCCTCCATTTCTCTTTTGTATGCAAGAAT
>JAEDEK010000133.1 GCA_016293365.1 Bulleidia sp.
CCAATTCCTCCCACAGATGAATCAGCAGGATTCCTTGGCACATTCTTCATTGAAAGCTGAAGATAACAGTGGAACACAGATGAAACTGAGACAGGAACTGGTATTTCTGAAAGAACGTGAAGTTCAGATGGTATTGCTTTGTTCATTGACTGTATTTTTTGGTTATGGCATGCAGGTATATCTGACACCATATATCAGTCAGCTGTTCCCGTCGTATACAGGTATGATCAGTATGATTCTTGTCTTTACCGGAATTGCATCTTTTCTTGGTAACATGCTTGGTGGAACTGTATGTGATCAGATCGGGTATCAGAAAGCACTGATGCTTGGGACAGGCTTGCAGGCAGTAACTTCACTGGCATTGCTTCTGACACAGTTCAGTGGATTCATGAATGTCATCCTGATTTTATTATGGATGGGGAATGCGTGGTTTGTGGGACTGCAACTGAATACAGGCATCAATGTTGCGGTCAACAACCGATCCAGATTCATGATCTCACTCAACAGTTCAGGGATTCAGCTTGGATGGGCAATAGGAGCTGCCATTGCATCATTTGTGATTGATACCTTCGGGATGGGAATGATTCCTGCAACCTCTATGATCACATCGATTCTATGCTGTATGATTGTTTTGCTTAACAGAAAAAGAGCGTAATGAAAAGCCGATGCGTATGACCTGCATTGGCTTTTCTGCGTGATATTCATGATTATGACAATATGCTGTATTTCTATTTTGCATCCATTTACCACTTTTGCATATAAATGCAGAAATGGTAAATGGGAAGTCTGGGTGAATATAAAAACCTCACCGTAATGGTAAGGTTTGAGTCATGCAGTGATTGTTAATGGATACTTGTCCGGGTTATGCAGGATATCCATGAATTCAGCACCTGTAATGGTTTCCTTTTCATACAGATATCTTGCGATACGATCCAGGTCACTTCTATGATCTGTTAACAGCTGCTTTGCTTTATTGTGCTGTTGTGTTACAAGTTCTACAACCTTCTTATCAATATCTGCTGCAGTATGATCAGAGCATGCAAGGGATGCATCACCACCGAGATATTTGTTGTTGATGGATTCCATCGCAACCATATCAAATTCATCAGACATGCCATACTGAGTAATCATGGCACGTGCAACTTTTGTGGCCTGCTGAATATCGTTGGAAGCACCGGTTGTGACCTCATCAAAGGCAACTTCTTCTGCAGATCTGCCACCTGTTAATGTGGCAATCCGGTTTTCCAGTTCTTCTTTTGTATATAAGTAATGATTACCTTCCTCTACCTGCATGGTGTAACCAAGTGCACCGCTTGTACGTGGAATGATTGTAATCTTCTGTACAGGAGCAGAGTTTGTCTGTAGTGCCGCAACCAGGGCATGACCGACTTCGTGGTAGGATACCACAAGCTTTTCTCTGTCAGTCAGAATGGCATTCTTTTTCTGGTAGCCGGCGAATACGACTTCAATGGATTCTTCCAGATCTTTCTGTGATACGGACTGGCGTCCTTCTCTGACTGCACGTAATGCGGCTTCGTTGATGATATTGGCAAGTTCAGCACCAGAGGCACCGGATGCCATTCTTGCGATGACATTGTAGTCGATGCCTGGGTCTGTCTTGACCTTTTTCGCATGGACTTTCAGGATATCTTCTCTTCCCTGCAGATCAGGCAGTTCAACCGGTACACGTCTGTCAAATCTTCCTGGTCTTAACAGGGCAGGGTCCAGATTTTCCGGTCTGTTTGTTGCGGCAAGAATCATGACACCACTGTTACCTTCAAAGCCATCCATTTCTGTTAACAGCTGGTTTAATGTCTGTTCACGTTCATCATTACCGCCCATGCCGGAAGCATTACGCTTACCGCCGATTGCATCGATTTCATCAATGAATACGATACAAGGCGCTTTTTCCTTTGCCTGCTTGAACAGGTCACGGACCTTGGATGCACCCATACCGACAAACATTTCCACAAATTCAGAACCGGAAATGGAGAAGAACGGTACATTGGATTCACCTGCAACTGCTTTGGCAAGCATGGTTTTACCAGTTCCAGGAGGACCGACAAGCAGAATACCCTTCGGCATTGTTGCACCAATGCTTTTGAAACGGGATGGGTCCTGCAGGTACTGTACGATTTCCATTAAGGATTCCTTGGCTTCATCTTCGCCTGCTACATCCGCAAAACGGATGGACTGCTTGTTTTTATCATAAACACGGGCATTGGATTTTCCCATGTTGAACATGCCGCCCATGCCTCCTGGTCCTCCACCTCGATTGGCAGCACCCTTCATCATCATACGCAGAAGCAGTGTCGCAAACAGAATCGGTACGGCATATCCCAACAGGATGGAAATAATCGGAGATGTTTTTTCGACGATGGTTGCAGTGAACGCTACATCGTTGTCCTGCAGTCTTTCCAGAAGCTGTGGATCGTCGAATAATCCGGTACGGTAAATGGTTTCATCATCTTTAAGTGTATACAGGTAGCAGTTTTCTTCTTTCTGTACCTTATCAACTTTTCCTTCTTCCGTCTTTTCCACAAATGTGCTGTAGTTGGCATCAACAATCTGAGCCTGCTGCATTTTTGGAATGACGAACAGATTAAGCATCATCAGAATTACCATGACGACGGCATAGTAATACATGATCGGCTTTCGCTGTTGTTTGTTATTGTTATCTGGGGTCATATTCATCACCTCTTTTCCCTTACAGGGTAACATAATGTTAGCACACAAGTTATAAGAGTGCTAATAGTTTGCGTGAACATTCACTGAATTCTGTATAAATCTGATCTTTTGTTTCGTGCTAGAATATTTGTAGAGAATCATGGAGGTTTACTCATATGACAAAGATCATTACAATCAGCCGTCAGTTTGGCAGCGGAGGAAGAACCGTCGGCAGACAGGTAGCTGAAAAACTCGGTATTCCGTGCTATGATGCGGAAATCATTCAGAAGATCGCAGAGAAGAGCGGTTATTCAAAAGAATACATCGAAGAACAGTCTGAAAGTGAAGCTGGTGGACTGTTTGGATCATTTACTACAGCGGATCTGTATGGCTATTCCGGAAAGCTGACCATCTGGGCAAATCAGTGTCGTATTATAGAAGAGCTTGCCCAGCAGGGGCCATGTGTCATTGTTGGAAGATGCGCAGACTATGTGCTCAAGAATACGGAAACGGAACTTCTGCGTGTATTCATCTATGCGGATGAAAAAGACCGCATTCACAGAATCGTACATGAATATGGTGAGACGGATGTGAAGCCGGAAAAAAGACTGCGTGAAAAGGATAAGAGAAGAAAAGCATATTATGAGGTTTATACCGATCAGAAATTCGGTGATCCGGTAAACTATGACATGTGCCTGAACACATCCGGTCTTGGTATTGAAGGATGTGTGGATCTGATTGAACAGGTATACAAAAAAGCATGAAAACATTGTTTTTACCACTGGATGAAAGGCCATGTAATGCCTGGTTTCCAAAGATGCTGGAAAATGATAATCTTCAGCTGATTACACCAGACAGCAGTATTCTTGGAGATAAGAAAAAACCTGGAGATACAGCTCAAATTGCATCTTTTCTGAAGGAGCACTGCAGAGAATGTGACAATGCAGTCATTGCGGTGGATACATTACTGTATGGTGGTCTGATCCCTTCCCGCCTGCATCATACTTCTGCTGAGGTTCTTCTGGAACGATTGAAAACATTAAAAGATATCCGAAACCTGAATCCGAAGCTGAAACTGTATACGTTCCAGTGTATTATGCGTTGTCCTTCCTATAATTCAGGGGAGGAAGAACCGGACTATTATGAAGACTATGGGCTGTCCATTTTCCGATCTGAATATCTCAGGGATAAAAAGGAGAGGGAAGGATTAAGTGAAGCAGAACAGGCAGAACTTGAAAGCCTGAAAGTTCCCAAGGAAATCACAGAAGATTATGCAGGGCGCAGAAACATCAATCTGGCGATGAATCTGCAGACACTGAAACTGTTGATGGAGGGAGTTATCGATTTCCATGTCATTCCACAGGATGATTCTTCCCCATTTGGCTATACGGCAATCGATCAGAAAAAGGTACTAAACTACCTGCATGAAAACCATCTGGAAACACGTACCATGGTTTATCCTGGTGCAGATGAAGTCGGAATGTCACTCATTACAAGAGCATGGAATGAATATCAGGGCAGAAAACCTGAGATTTATCCTTACTACGCATCTGTGCTTGGACCGACAATCATTCCACTGTATGAAGACCGTCCAATGTATGAAAGCCTGAAGGCTCACATCATGGTAACAGGTGCGAAACTGTGCAGAAATGCAGAAAATGCAGACTATATACTTGCGATCAACTGTCCGGGAAAAGTCATGATGGAATCATTCGCAAAACAGAAGGATGTATCCTATTCCTCGTTCCGTCATCTGCCGACATTTGTATCGATGATTGAAGAAGATATTGAAGAAGGCAGAAAAGTGATTGTATGCGACAGTGCATTCGCCAATGGAGGAGATCTGGAACTCATCCGCTTCCTGGATGAAAAGGGTTTATTGGATCGGATCTATGCGTATGCCGGCTGGAATACCAACTGCAATACCCTTGGTACGGTACTGTCCGTCGGCCAGATCAGTGATACCATACCTGTTGAAAACATCATTTACCGTATCATTGAGGATGTCTTCTATCAGGCGGACGTCAGATTGAAAGTTATTGAAAATGACCTTGTGGAAATGGGACTTGGTTACTATGACTTTAAGGACAGGCAGGATGAGGTGGAACAGCGTATTGGTGCATATCTGCTGGAGCGTTACAATACGTTGAGCATATCCCGAAAGTATCCGATCGCAAAGATTCATGTAACCATGCCATGGAGAAGAATGTTTGAAATCGGTATGCAGATTGACTGGGCATAACATTCGAAAAGAAAATGTCATTGGCTGAACGCCAATGGCATTTTTCTAGTGTGCCGGGCATGGCACATGTCTTGGAGGTTGAAACGTACCTCCAGCCAAG
>JAEDEK010000012.1 GCA_016293365.1 Bulleidia sp.
TTCTTACACCCATTACACACCATCCGATATTCCTCAGACCTCTGACCACAGCTGTATTACCGGGTACTTTTGTGGTTTTATCCATCAAACAATCTTCTTATGAAGTTCAGATCACACGACATGACAAGTGCATACAGCCTGATTCAGATCATCACAAGAACCTTCCATTTCGTATGCCATTTTCACGTGCATTACCACTTTCTTAAATCATGCCCTGCATTCATCTGAAGCCTCTCAAAAAAACAGCTCCAGAGACTTTACAGTAGCGTGAATTCTATTCTGCAGTTTATTACTATCATTTGTCCTTGCCAGACTTTTCAGAAATACCATGAATGTTCTGTGAAAGTATCGTTGCGTAACTGACCTTGAATCATACCACAAACTGCAGAGCAATTCTTCAGAATATATCCCAGTTCTGGATAATTGAAAAAATCCTCTGCAGATGATACAGAGGATCAATCAATCTGAATTATTTCAGTTTTTCTGAGATCTGCTGGAATACTCCCTGACCATCCAGTTTGTATTCACGTAACAGTGTCTGCCAGTCAGCACTCTGCGCAAAGCCTCTCATACCGATACGGTGAATTCTTCTTGGGCAATGTTCTGCAGCTACTTCGCAGATCAGGGAACCCAGTCCACCTGTAACAGAATGCTCTTCAACAGTGAAGATCTGATCATTTTCTTCCAGAATCTTTGCAATGCCTTCTTCGTCACATGGCTTGATTGCGCATACATCGACGATAGTAGGATCAAATCCGATTTCCTGCAGCTTTGGCAGTGCTTCCAGAGAAGACTGTACCATTAAACCAGTGCAGAATACAGCAATCTTTGATGTACCTTCATGAATCACATTGACTTTCGTAACATCAAACACCTTGTTTTCATCGAAGACATCTTCCACCTTAGATCTGCCAAGTCTGACATAACATGGTGCATCTGTTTTGGAAACATGATCAATGACTGCCTTTGTTTCCCACTGATCACATGGTGCATATACTTCAAGACCGGTAATATCACGCATAATAGCGATATCTTCAATTGCCTGATGTGTTACACCATCTTCACCAACTGTAATACCGGAATGAGAACCGACGATCTTGACATTCAGATGCGGATAAGCAACGCTGTTTCTGATCTGTTCCCATACACGACCTGTACAGAACATGGCAAAGCTTGAAGCAAAAGGAATATAACCGGATGCGGCAAGACCTGCAGATACACCGATCATGTTTGCTTCGGCAATACCCATATCAAAGAATCTTTCCGGACATACTTCCTGTGCCTTACCACTGTATGTAGAGCCTGCCAGGTCTGCATCCAGAACAACAATCTTCGGATTTTCCTGAACAAGCTGTGCTATTTTTTCACCATACGCTTCACGTGTAGCCTTTGCCATACTTATTCACCCTCCTGCAAGTCTTTTAATGCGATTGCTGTCTGTTCGGCATTTGGAGCCTTTCCATGCCAGCCTGCCTGGTTTTCCATGAAGGAAACACCCTTCCCTTTGACTGTTTTCGCAACAATACATGTCGGCATGCCCTTAACTGTCTTTGCCTCATCAAAAGCAGCCTTCAGTGCTGTGTAGTCATGACCATCTACAGAGATGACATGCCAGCCGAATGCTCTGAACTTTTCTTCAAATGGAGCAGGACCGATGACATCTTCTGTTCTGCCATCAATCTGCAGTCCGTTTTCATCAATGATGGCGCACAGATTATCCAGTTTGTAATGTCCAGCTGCCATAGCAGCTTCCCATACCTGTCCTTCTTCCGCTTCACCATCACCGATCAGTGTATAGATGCGGTGGTCATTGTGATCCAGTCTGTTAGCAAGTGCCATACCGACTGCTGCACTGACGCCCTGTCCTAAAGATCCGGTAGACATATCGATACCATCGAGTTCATTGAGATCCGGATGTCCCTGCAGTCTTGTATTCAGTTTACGGAATGTCAGAAGTTCCTCTTCCTCAATAACTCCCTTTTCCGCAAGGATTGCATATAACAGTGGAGATGCATGTCCCTTTGATAATACAAAGCGGTCACGATCCATACTGCCGGCATTTTCCTTTGTAAAGTCCATTACCTCGAAGTACAGAACTGTCAGAATATCCGCAGCCCCAAGTGATCCTCCCGGATGTCCGGAATTGGCATTTGATACTTCCTTGATAATATTTGTTCGGATGTTTTTTGCGTGTTTCTTCAGCGCTTCTATATCCATGTCAGGCCTCCCGTATTTTTAACCCTGTTTATTCTAGCATAACTGCACTTTTTGTTGTACAGAATCCGCATGTTTTCACAATTAAAAGCGTTTTCAGGTTTCGGAAATAAGGGTTTTCAGCGCCTGTGGGAGCTCAGCGATGTCATGGATGAGCGGAATATCCAGACTGCATCTTCTGTTTCCATTCCAGATCCATACTGCTTTCATACCGGCCTTCATTGCTCCATAAACATCATTTGTGAAAATATCCCCGACAAATACACATTCATCCACCGATACGCTCAACCGCTGCGCAGCCTCTTCAAACAGTCTGTGATCCGGTTTGTGATATGGATAATCACCCGAAACAATGACATGTTCTTTCTGGAAATACCCTGCCAACCCGCTTTTTTCCAGTTTCTTTCTCTGGCCTTCGGAAGGTCCGTTTGTGATGATTCCCAGCCTGTATTCCTGCTGAAGAATCTGCAGAGTTTCTTCGGCATGTTCAAACGGTACTGTATATTCCCACAGATGATCATTCCAATACGTCTTGAAATCTTCATACGGAAGGACAATTCCATACTTTTTTTCCAGCATGTCGGTAATGTGATTCTTGTTGATATTACCATGCTCATCCCACAGCATCAGATCCTGCAGAACCGCTTCCTTTTCCAATGGATCGATAATATCCGTATTTTCTTCAATGATGTCTTTGAAAAAGGCATAGGCATATTCTTCTCTGTTACCCAGTGTATCGTCAAAATCAAAAAGGACTGCGCGGATCATCTGTCTTCCTCCTGCTTATATTTCATGTATGCATCACGTATTTCCTGTGGCGCCCAGTCATACAGTCCATCCGTTTCACCTTCACGTATGTATTTCATATAATTCCGTGCAAAAAACAGATGCTTTTCATGATGGGATAATGATTCCCAGTTTTCAGGCAGTTTTTCCATGACTTTTACCTCCAACGAAAAAGCCTCCCATGTGGAGAGGCCTTCAGTTTAACATTTTAGAGCTTACTTTGCGAGCTTCTTGTATAATGTTACGAAACGTTCAGCAAGAATACCGAATGCTTCAGCGGACATCAGCTGGTCTTCAGCGTGTGTCAGCAGCAGGTCCATAGTAACTGCTTCACCCTGAGCTGTCTTAACGAGCAACTGTGCATGAGCGTCGTGTCCCTGTGTGAAAGCTTCCTGACCTTCCTTGATCAGTTCTTCAGCCTTTTCGAAGTTTCCTTCAGCTGCTTCATCGATAGCGTTGATGTAGCTGGAACGAGCTGTACCTACTGTAGCGATGATGTTAAAAGCGATTAATTCTGTACCTTCCATGTTTTTTCTCCTTTTTTCCTTTTGGATTTTTTAATGAAAAGGTTCTGTGAAAACAGAACCGGGTTTCAGCAGTATTTCTTAGAGCTTGCTTTCTGCCAGAGCGAGAACTGCCTTACCGTCCATCAGACCATAGGATCTCATGTCGATTGCTTCGATTGGCTTGCCTGGGTATTCCTTCTTCAGCTTTTCAAGTGCGAAACGAACCTGTGGGCCGATCAGAATAACGTCAGCTAATGGAGCCTGCTTTGGAGCATCGTTCAGAGAATAAGCAGCGATAACGTAGTCAGCGCCCTTCTTTTCAGCTTCAGCCTTCATCTTGTTGACGAGCAGAGATGTGGACATACCAGCTGCGCAGAATAATGTGATTGTCTTACTCATAATGATTATTTCCTTCTTTCTTTTCCTGAGTTACTTTCTAACTCTATGTCTTAAGTTTAAAACAAATGCACAATCTTTTCAATGACTTTTGATAGCGGTTTCGTGAAAAGAAAATGAATTCCTACACGGATTCACATTCAGCCTTTCCAGAAGATAAATCAGCTGCCTTTTTTCCGAAACTGTCATCCCCTTCTGTATTGCCTGTTGCCAGGAAACCATTGCCTCTACAGTATGCTGATTACAGGTGATTCCCTTCTCACACAGATACAGTTCCACTCTTCGGTTATCCACAGGACTGACCTTTCTTTCCAGAAGTCCCATCTGCTGTGCCTTCCTGACATTTCTGGCCAACAGGCTTTTATCCATCATCAGCTCCGATGCGATATCTTCCTGGCAGCATCCGGGATGCTGCTGCACATACAGGCAGATCTGCCGCAGTGCAAATGGAATATCATGGTCCAGCTTTCCCATCTGATCTTTGAAGGAGCGGGACAGTTCCATCAGCTTCATGGAAAAATACAGATCATCCTGCATGGCTGTTTTCCTCATCTTTTTCCATGTTTTCACCAGCCATCGTATCCACCACGGCGGAAGGTGTATTTCCGGTTTCATCCCCCTGTGTGACAGTATTCTGATTCTCATTGTCCACAGAAGGATTTCTGTTTTTATCCGGCAGTGAAGAAAAGGCGGAAAGCGGTGGTGCGACTACCCCTGCGTCCATATGATTGCCAGCCTCCACTCTGCCGCTCATCATCAGACAGAAAAGTCCTGCACAGACACAGACGCACAGGATAATAACCATATACAGACGTAATGTAAAACCACGGAAATAACTGCTGTTCATATGACCATTGTAACAAAAAATCGTACAGGAAGCTGTACGATTCATTCGTATTTTTTCAAAGATGCCTTCACCCTGGCATGAATTTCATGGCGGATATCCTGTGGTTCCAGTATTTCCATGTGTTCGATAAATCTCTCACCGATACAGATCGCATCTTCCTTTGTTGTACGGAAATGCAGAATGACACGATGATCATCCAGTGCTTCCATATCCAGTTCTCTTCCGAAAGTTTCCACAATCTGTTCCAGCAATTGAACATCAACTCTCGCCACGATATCCACACCATCCTCAACAGTGATCATGGCTGTGTGATCCATGATACATGGCTGCGGGTAAAGATGATGCCTGCGTGGTTTGAATTTCTTGTCCCCGATGCTGACACCGGCAATTCTTTCCAGAGGGAAACAGCACGGATCCTGCGTCCTGGAGTATTCTCCAACCAGGTATGGAATTCCGAAACGGTTCATGATATACAAAGGATTGACATCCAGGATTTTTCTTCCCATACGCAATCCAAGCCTCTCGTAAAAGCTGTAACTGCGGTAATAGAAGCGGATGTTGCGTTTTTCACGGATCGCCTGGGTAATGACTTCCAGTGCAAGAACTGCAGCCTTTCCTTCTCCACGCAATGGATTCATATCAAAGATACTGTCATCATAGCGTTCCTGAAAGTGTCTGCTCTGTGTGGCTGTGAGACGTCGGATCAGCCTGTTTGACTGACGCATCGGAATAAAATCGCAGTTATGAACTGCCATGCATAACAGCATGACTTCCTCCTCGGTGAACTGCCTGTTTTTCAGATAATAGCCTTTGTGGTTATCTTCAAATGTAGAGATTTCAGCCCCCTGCTGGCGCAATGCATCCAGACTGACATACAGTGTTCTACGATCCATTTCCACATCATATACATCCTTCATGTATTTCAGAATAGTAGCCCTGGAGAGCGGATGATTCTCATCAGATTCATTGATCAGAAGTTCGAGAATCAGAAGTTCAGCATGTTTCTTGAAGTTTTTTGCCATAGTAATAGAAGTATCCTATCACTCATATTATTACATATATATCACGTTTCAGATTTCAAATATGTTTAACTTTTATTCATTTTCTTTTATATCTATGAAAACACAAGTTTCTTTTTCATAAACCGCTGTTTTACGCCTGATATAACATCTTCATTCATTACTTCAGGATATCGGAAAGTTACTGTATGAACCGGCATTTCACATTCAAGCACATTAACTATGTACACAATTTTGTACCAGCCAAACATTCCGCAATGCTTGTAATCTTCTGTCCAACTGCCATTGCGTCCAGGATCGGCTTGAGACTTCTGCCTAGATCCATTAGTAAGTACTCCACTCCTGGTGGAACCTCGTCATATACCTTTCTGACGACCAGTCCGTTTTTCTCCATATCACGAAGCTGGGATGTCAGTACCTTCTGTGATTCATTTCCGATGGACTTCATCAGCTAGCCAAATCGTTTTGTTCCATCCATCAGATCACACAGGATCAGACTTTTGTCCAGGATGAAGGCTGATGTAAAGCGGTCCAGGAGTACAAAGCCTTTCTGGATCGCAACAGAAACAGAAAAATCTGTTTCTTGAAGCAGGCGTAGAATATAACACGCCAGGTATCATCAAATATCCGTTCTGGCAGATGATACTTGATAACCCGAATGCAGTATATGTATGTATCAACTCCAACGAACCGTATGTACCATCTAAAATCCGCAGACAGTCCATCTGTATCCAATATGATATCGCAGATGCATGATCAGCACTCTGAAATTCCGGCAAATGCTAATAACATCTGTTTTCGTTGCATAACGATCCAAAACAAAAGCCCTGTGCAATACACACAGAGCTTGGTTTGAGATGATTATCTGAAGTAATCAATTGCACCCTTGAAGATGCAGTCCTGCAGATTATGATCAGGAATGTTGACGTACATATCATCACCGCTTCTTTCAGAATGACCCATCTTGCCGAAGATTCTGCCATCTGCAGAAGTAATACCTTCGATTGCCATAACGGAGTTATTCGGATTGAAACGGACATCGCTTGTCGGATTACCATCAAGATCCACATACTGCTCTGCCACCTGACCGTTTTCAATCAGCTGCTGTAACAGACCATCTTCACATACGAATCTGCCTTCACCATGAGAAATCGCAACATTGTGGATTTCTCCTACCTTAGCATAACGTAACCATGGAGACTTGTTGGAAGCAACTCTTGTACGGACAATCATGGACTGATGTCTGCCGATAGTATTGAATGTCAGAGTCGGGCAGTGTTCATCTGTATCGATGATCTTTCCATATGGAACAAGTCCGAGCTTGATGAGTGCCTGGAATCCGTTACAGATACCGCACATCAGACCTTCTCTTTCATCGAGAAGCTGTGTCACTGCAGCCTTAACCTGTGGATTACGGAAGAATGCCGTAATGAACTTAGCAGAACCTTCCGGTTCATCACCACCGGAGAATCCACCAGGAATCGCAATGATCTGAGAGTGTGCAATTCTTTCCGCAAATGCTCGAGCACTTTCTTCAATATCGCTGCTGGACAGATTACGGATGACGAAAATTTCAGCTTCACCGCCAGCTCTTTCAAATGCACGGGCTGTATCCCATTCACAGTTTGTTCCAGGGAATACAGGAATCAGTACATGTGGTTTTTCTACTGTATAGGAAGCATGCGCAACCTTGTCTGTTTCATAACTGATCGGTGCAATCTCGGTTTCCGGATTGACATCTGTATATGGATATACCGGCTGAAGTTTAGCTTCATATTTCTTCTGCAGGCAGTGCAGACATACAGAGCCTTCATCCGTTCTGATCTTGAATCTTTCCTGTAATGTACCAAGAACAGGCAGATCCAGTGTTTCAGCAGATTCAATCATGAATCCACCATAGCACTTATCAAACAGACTGTTAAGATCTGTACCTTCCGCCAGGCGGATACCGATCTGATTACCAAGAGAACACTTGAGAATACCTTCGGCAATACCACCATTGGAAAGTGTCCATACAGAAGCAGCCTTACCTTCCGCAACCAGTTTTTCCACAAGTGTGAATGTATCACGGACAGACTGATAATCCGGCTGACCATGGCAGTCATAGTCAGGCTTTACAACATATACTGTATTGCCTGCCTTTTTCCATTCCGGAGATACAACCTTACTTGCCTTGGCAGTAGAGACTGCAAATGCTACCAGAGTTGGTGGTACATCAATGTTTTCAAATGTACCGGACATTGAGTCCTTACCACCAATGGCAGCTGTTTCCAGTTCCACCTGTGCCTTCAGAGCACCAAGTAAAGCACCTAACGGTAATCCCCAACGATTCGGATCGGTATACATATGCCCGAAATATTCCTGGAAAGACATCCATGCATGCTTTGCAGAACCACCTGCTGCTACAATCTTCGCCAATGCGGAGATAACGGATTCCTGTGCACCAACGAATGGATTTGCTTCCATTTCATATGGATCAAATCCCCATGACATGATGGAAGCAGTATCTGTTTCACCACCCAGTACCGGAATCTTGGCAGCCATTGCCTGTGCAGGTGTCAGCTGTGTCTTACCACCAAACGGCATCAGAACAGTACCGGCACCGATTGTGGAGTCAAATCTTTCCACAAGTCCTTTCTGAGAACAGATATTCAGATCTTCTGCCAGAGCATTCATCTTCTGCCCGAATGTTCTATCATCTGCTTCCACTGCTTTCTTTTCAAATGTACCGATACGGGCATCCGCATAGCGCTTTGCACCATTTGTATTCAGGAACTCTCTTGAGATATTGACGATTTCCGTTCCATCCAGAACCATGACCATGCGTGGATCTTCTGTTACTTCCGCAACAACTGTAGATTCCAGATTTTCTTCTGCAGCCAGTGCCTGGAATGTTTCTACATCTTCCTTTGCCACAACAACTGCCATTCTTTCCTGGGATTCGGAAATCGCCAGCTCTGTTCCATCCAGACCTTCATACTTCTTCGGAACCTTATTGAGGTCAATATGCAGACCATCCGCAAGTTCACCGATTGCGACGGAAACACCACCGGCACCGAAGTCATTGCATCGTTTGATCAGCTTTGTCGCAGCCGGATTACGGAACAGTCTCTGCAGTTTTCTTTCTTCAGGAGCATTACCTTTCTGAACTTCTGCACCATCCTTAGACAGTGATTCCACGTTATGGGACTTGGAGGAACCAGTTGCACCACCGCATCCATCTCTTCCGGTTCTGCCACCTAACAGGATGACAATGTCTCCTGGCTGTGGAACTTCACGCACAACGTTTTCACTTGGAGCAGCAGCGATGACACCACCGACTTCCATTCTCTTGGCAACGTAACCTGGATGATAGATTTCCGTAACATGACCTGTCGCAAGACCGATCTGGTTGCCATAGGAGGAATAACCCTGAGCAGCTGTAGTTACAATCTTGGACTGTGGCAGCTTGCCTTCCAGTGTATCTTCAATCGGTGTCAGAGGATCTGCTGCACCAGTTACTCTCATGGCCTGATAGACATAGGAACGACCGGACAGAGGGTCACGGATGGCACCACCAAGACATGTCGCTGCACCACCGAACGGTTCAATTTCCGTAGGATGGTTGTGTGTTTCATTCTTGAACATCAGCAGCCAATCCTGCTCTTCACCATCCACATCAACCTTGATCTTGACAGAACATGCATTGATTTCTTCAGATTCATCCAGATCATTGAGTTTTCCTGCCTTTTTGAGAATCTTTGCACCGATTGTACCAAGATCCATCAAAGTGACAGGCTTTTCCTTACGACCTGCATAGATGACCTTTCTGTATTCCAGATAGTTATCATACATTTCCTTTACATCTTCATCTTCGATGCTGATGTTTTCCAGAATCGTATTGAATGTTGTATGACGGCAGTGATCACTCCAGTATGTATCAATCACCTTGATTTCTGTAATTCTAGGATCACGCTTTTCTTCATCGCGGAAGTATCCCTGCAGGAATGTGATATCCGCAAGATCCATCGCAAGACCATGATCTGCCAGGAATGCTTTCAGTCCCGCTTCATCCAAAGCAGTAAAGCCTTCCAGCACTTCCGGAAGTTCCGGCTTCTCATATGTTTCCTGAATGGTTGCCGGCTTTTCAAGTTTTGCCTGACGTGCTTCCACCGGGTTGATCAGTGTCTTTCTGATTTTTGCCTTATCTTCATCCGATAATGTGCCCTTGATGTAATACAGACGGGCAGTACGGACAACCGGTCTTTGCTTCATTGTGGAAAGCTGGATGCACTGAGAAGCAGAGTCGGCACGCTGATCAAACTGACCAGGCAGATATTCCACAGCAAGTACCCATTCATTTTCTGAAGCAGCTGGCGCAGTTTCTTCATAGACATCGTCTACCTGTGGTTCAGAAAGAATGTTTCTTACCGCATTGTTCCAGTCTTCTTCATCAATGTTTTCAATATCATAACGGTTGATGACACGTACATCTTCCACACCGGAAAGAAGCAGTGTCTTTGTCAGTTCATTTCTGACACCGTTGGCTTCAACCGCAAACGGTTTTTTCTTTTCTACAAAGCAGCGAAATACTGTCATTTCAATCTCACTTTCTACCAATATCCGTTCTGTAGTGCATATCCTTGAATGTGATATGTTCTACAGCTGCATATGCCTTTTCAAGAGCTTCGGACAGATCTTTTCCTGTGGCAGTAATACCAAGTACACGACCACCATTTGTCAGATACTTTCCATCTGCCTTCTTTGTTCCGGCATGATATACCGTAACACCTTCGTACTGGCCGTTTTCATCAAGACCGGAAATCTCATAACCCTTTTCATAATGCTGTGGATAACCGCCGGATGCCTCAATGACACAGGCACAGGCACCATCCGCCCATTCAACATCCGTATCTGCCAGTGTTCCGTCATGGCATGCCTTCATGATTGTAAACAGGTCACTTTTCAGCATCGGTAATACAACCTGTGTTTCCGGATCACCGAAACGGCAGTTGTATTCCACAACCTTCGGTCCTTCCGGTGTCAGCATCAGTCCAAAGTACAGACATCCCCTGAATGTTCTGCCTTCTGCATTCAGTGCATCCACTGTCGGCTGGAAGATTGTCTTCATGCATGTTTCTGCAATTTCAGGTGTGTAATACGGAGATGGAGAAATCGTTCCCATACCGCCTGTATTCAGACCTTCATCGTTATCATTTGCACGCTTATGATCCATGGAGGAGATCATCGGCTTTACAACCTTACCATCAGTAAATGCCAGTACAGATACTTCCTTACCAGTCATGAATTCTTCCACGACAACCTTGTTGCCGGAAGCACCGAAAGCATGATCTTCCATGATTTCCGTTACTGCATCCATCGCACTGTTTTCATCCGTTGCGATCAGAACCCCTTTACCCAATGCAAGACCATCCGCCTTTACAACAACAGGATATTTTCCTGTTTTTCTGATATATTCCTTTGCCTGATCCGGATTATCAAAGATTTCATAGGCAGCTGTTGGAATGCCGTATTTCTTCATCAGTTCTTTGGAGAATGCCTTGGATGCTTCAATGATTGCCGCATTGGCATGTGGGCCAAAGCATGGAATACCTGCTTCTTCCATGGCATCTGTCATGCCTGCAGCTAACGGATCATCCGGTGTGACAACGCAGAAGTCTACACTGTTTTCCTTTGCGAATGATACAAGTCCTTCCTTGTCCATTGCCTTGATATCAACACAGACTGCATCTGCGGAAATACCACCGTTACCAGGTGCACACCAGATTGTATCAATCTCTTTGTTTTCCTTTAATTTACGGATGACGGCATGTTCTCTGCCGCCGGATCCGATGACAAGTACCTTCATATATGCGAAACCTCTTATGATTAATGGTGGAACAGACGTACACCGGAGAATGCCATTGTTATGTTGTATCTGTCACATGTTTCAATGACATTGTCATCACGGATGGATCCGCCAGGTTCGGAAATATATTCCACACCGCTCTTATGTGCTCTTTCGATATTATCACCAAACGGGAAGAACGCATCAGATCCAAGCGCTACACCGCTCATTGTATCCAGCCACGCACGTCTTTCTTCACGTGTGAATACGGATGGCTTTTCTGTAAAGAAGTTTTCCCATGTGCCATCTCTTAATACATCATCACATTCATCAGAGATGTAAACATCGATTGTATTGTCGCGGTCAGCTCTGCGGATACCAGGCTTGAATGGCAGATCCAGTACCTTCGGGCACTGTCTGAGCCACCAGTTGTCTGCCTTATTGCCGGCAAGTCTGACGCAGTGAACACGGGACTGCTGACCTGCACCGACACCGATTACCTGTCCATCCTTTGCATAGCATACGGAGTTGGACTGTGTATACTTCAGCGTAATCAGGGCGATGATCAGATCACGCTTTGCGGATTCCGGCAGATCGTGATTCTTTGTTACGATGTTTTCAAACAGGGATTCATCAATCTTAATATTGTTTCTGCCCTGTTCAAATGTGATACCGAATACCTGCTTTGTTTCGATTTCTTCCGGTACATAGTCCGGATCAATCTGAACAACATTGTAGTTGCCGTTTTTCTTCTGCTTCAGAATTGCAAGAGCTTCTTCTGTATAGCCAGGTGCGATGACACCATCGGATACTTCCTTCTTGATCATTCTTGCTGTATCGCCGTCGCAGATATCAGACAGAGCTGCCCAGTCACCATAGGAAGACATACGGTCAGCGCCACGTGCACGGACATATGCACATGCGATATCAGACAGATTTTCATCATCGACGAAGTAGATCTTTCTTTCTGTTTCACTGAGTGGAGATCCAACAGCTGCACCTGCTGGAGAAACGTGCTTGAAGGATGCAGCTGCAGGCATGCCTGTCGCTTCCTTGAGTTCCTTTACCAGCTGCCAGCTGTTCAGTGCATCCAGGAAATTGATATATCCTGGTCTGCCATTGAGAACTGTAACAGGCAGTTCGCCGTTTTCCATATAAATGCGGGATGGTTTCTGATTCGGATTACATCCGTACTTTAATGCGATTTCCTTTGCCATTGTATATACCTCAGTTATTCTTGTTGAAAATCATGGATTTATGTTCCCCTGTTTCAATGTTGATGACTCTTGTAAACAGGGAAACCTTGTTGTCGCTGTTCAGTGCATTCCAGATGTCATTGGACCATTCATCAAATGGCTGACATACCATCTCAAATTCCATCGGCTCACCTTCGAAAGATGGAATCGGATTACCGTTGTGCTTGTATGTGGAAATGAATCTTCCTGTTCCAGCCTTGAGGCTTTCATATTCAAAGAAGTTGCGGATGCAGGAAGAACCTTCAACATCTTCACTCTTGAGGATGCTCATCTGTACGCTTTCACCCTTGATGACAGCAGAGATTCTTGGTGTCCAGTTCGGTCCATCTGGTTCAAACTCTCTTGTACGCAGTGCTTCTTCACTTGTCCTTCCTTCCTTGAGGAAGTCATATACAGTATCTGTCTGATCCCCGTTTGTTACGATTGTCTTACCATCAATCACACGGACTGGTGCATAGATAATCAGGCTTGGATCTTCCAGTTTTGATGGATCAAATGCCTGTGTACGGATGCCTTCGCCATCCTCGACAAACACTCTGTTTCTGGAGTTTTCACTTCTGCCCATGATCCAGTAGGCTACGCGGATATTCTTTCCGCATGGTGTGCGGCCGATCGCAATACCACGTCCCGGGTATTCGTTTCCAGCCAGATATTCACATAAATTGATCATTCTGTTTCAGCTATCCTTTCTGCAAGTTCTTCACATGCTTCCGGTAACAGGATCCATTCTGCCTGTTCCATGACTCTTCTCTGCAGTGTTTCAGGAGTATCTCCCTCCTTAACTTCCACTGCTTTCTGTTTGAGGATTCTTCCTCCATCCGGTATTTCATTGACCAGATGGACAGTAGCTCCTGTCACCTTGACTCCTCTTTTCAGTGCTTCTTCATGAACTTTCAGGCCATAGAAGCCTTTTCCACAGAAGGAAGGAATCAGGGATGGATGAATATTGATGATACGATCTTCATAGGCTCTGATCATTGTCGGACCAAGGATACTCAGATATCCTGCCAGTACAACCATATCGATCTGGTATTCATGTAATGTATCAACAATCTTCTGATCAAACTCTTCCTGTACAGGGTAATCCTTATGGCGTATCACCGCAGAAGGAATGTTTTCCTTTTCTGCACGCTGCAGTGCATATGCCCTGTCATTGGAAGCAATGACCAGTCTGATCTGCCCGTGGGGAATCTTTCCTGCTTTCTGTGCGTCAATTAATGCCTGCAGGTTTGTTCCGCCACCGGATACCATGACTGCAATATTTGTCATCAGTCAATTACCACGCTGTGATCGCCCTTTTCCATTTCACCGATCACAGAAGCTGCGATACCGCATTCCTTCATGCACGCAAGTGTTGCATCCACATCAGATGGATCGACAATCACAGCCATACCGATACCCATGTTATATGTGTTGAACATGTCATGTTCACAAATATTACCCTTTTCCTGTAACAGGTTGAAGATCGGCAATACTTCCCATGTTCCCTTATGAATATGGCAGTTGAGATCTTCGCCATACGCTCTTGGCAGGTTTTCATAGAAGCCACCACCTGTAATATGGGAAATGGACTTTACCTTGACCTTTTCCAGCAGGCTCAATACCGGCTTGACATACAGCTGTGTTGGTGTCAGCAGTGTTTCACCAAGTGTTCTGCCTCCCAGCTCTTCCTGATATAAACCAAGAACATCCGCATTATCGATATCAAATACCTTACGGACAAGAGAGAAACCATTGGAATGGACACCTGTGGAAGCCAGACCGATGACGGCATCGCCTTCCTTGACGTTGGATTTGTCCAGGATATCCTTTTCATCGACAATACCGACTGTAAATCCGGCAAGGTCATAATCATCAACAGGCATCATACCTGGATGTTCCGCTGTTTCACCACCGACAAGAGCACATCCGGATTCAACACATCCATCCGCAATACCCTTAACGATCTGCGCGATCTTTTCCGGATAGTTTTTGCCGCATGCGATGTAATCCAGGAAGAATAACGGCTTTGCACCGGCGCACACAACGTCATTGACACACATTGCAACACAGTCAATACCGATTGTGTCGTGCTTATCCATTAAGAAGGCAAGCTTCAGCTTTGTACCGACGCCATCTGTACCGGAAATCAGTACAGGCTTTTCATAACCGGCAAGATCCGGTGCAAAAAGACCACCAAATCCACCGATTCCACCAAGTACACCTGGAATGGATGTACGCTTGACATCCGCCTTGATCAGTTCTACCGATTCATAACCGGCAGTAACATCAACACCGGCTTCCTTGTAGGAATTGCTATAACTCTTCTCCATCTTCAGTTCTCCTCGCTCCTTTATATTTTCTGTTCTCCTTATGTTCAATTTTCTGTTCAAACTTTGATTTACCGACAAACTTCGGTGTCGGTGCAGGATACTTTCCTGTAAAGCAGCCTGTGCAGAAATCACAGTCTGCATCCTTCGCCATATTGCGTACACCTTCGACTGAGAGATAGCCGATCGTATCTGCACCGATTGCCTTGCCGATTTCCTCAATTGACATCTGACATGCGATCAGATGTTCCTTGGAATCGATATCCGTACCATAGAAACATGGTGAGATGAATGGTGGCGCGGATACACGGACATGTACTTCCTTAGCGCCTGCATCTCTTAACAGTTTGACAATGCGTGCAGATGTCGTACCACGGACAATGGAATCATCCACCATGATAACTCTTTTGCCTGCCACAACAGAAGGCACAACATTCAGCTTCATGCGGACACTGTTTTCACGCTGATCCTGGGTTGGCTGAATGAATGTTCTTGCGATATACCGGTTTTTAACAAATCCCATACCGTATGGAATACCGGACTGCTCCGCATACCCAAGTGCCGCATCGAGACCAGAATCCGGAACACCGATGACAACATCCGCTTCCACCGGGTTTTCAATCGCCAGCGTACGGCCTGCATTCTTTCTTGCTTCGTGTATCTGCATGCCCTGCAGCCTGGAATCACCACGGGCAAAGTATACATATTCAAATACACACATATGCGGTCTGTTTCCACAATGTGTACGGATGGAATGGATGCCTTCTTCTGAAACAACAACGATTTCACCCGGATCAATATCACGAATATATGTTGCGCCTAATGCATCCAGTGCACATGTTTCAGAAGCAAACAGAATCTGTCCATCCTTCATCCTTCCCATGACAAGCGGTCTGAAACCTGTCTTATCCCTTACTGCAAGCATCTTGTTTGGTGACATGATCACAAGGGAATAAGCTCCTTCCAGAACATCCATTGCTTTTTCAACAGCTTCTTCAATGGAATCGGATTCCAGTCGTTTCTGAATGATCACATAGGAAATGATCTCAGAATCGTTTGTTGTATGGAAAATAGCACCATTCATCTCAAGCTTCTGACGAAGTTCCGGTGCATTGGTCAGATTACCGTTATGTGCGACTGCCATCTGTCCTTTGATATGACGCACAACAAGTGGCTGCGCGTTGGTGGCATTGACGGTACCGAATGTGGAATATCTTGTATGGCCGATTGCCATCTGTCCCTGTCCTAGACGGGCAAGATCTTCCTTTTTGAATACATCTCTGACAAGTCCCACATCCTTATGTACGGTAATGATGCCACGATCATTGACCGCAATACCACAGGATTCCTGACCACGATGCTGCAGAGCAAACAATCCATAATATGTATTGCCTGCTACATCGCATTTACCAAGTCGATCATAAATTCCGAAAATACCACATTCTTCATGAATTGTGTTTTCCATGATTCTTCCCCTGAAAGACTCAGAATTCCTTCAGTCTTTCTGCCAATGAAGCATCCTTTTTCAGTACTGCTTCACTCTGTGCCTTACGGTCAGCCTTGATCTTTTCTGAAAGTTCAGGGTCACCTAAAGCAATGATTTCAGCTGCCAGATATGCTGCATTTTTGGATCCATCAATCGCAACTGTCGCAACCGGAATGCCACTTGGCATCATGACTGTTGCCAGCAGTGCATCTGTTCCTTCCAGAACTGCAGACTTTAATGGAACACCAATGACAGGAAGAGTTGTATGAGCTGCCAGCACGCCTGCCAGAGCGGCTGCCATCCCTGCTCCTGCAATGATGACTCCAAATCCATTTTCTTCAGCATGAGATGCAAAATCTGCAGCCTGTGCAGGAGTACGATGCGCAGAATAAACATGTGCTTCGTATGGGATACCATACTGTTCGAGAACCTTGACACCTTTCGCCATTACCGGCAGATCACTGTCACTGCCCATGACAATCGCTACTTTTTTCATTTGTTCTACCTCCCTGAAACATTCAAAAAGCAGTCTGTTCCTTCCGGTTTACAGACTGCTGTGATATACACGAAAACCACAACTTCCAATGCGCAGAAAAAGGGTATCTGCAATTCTTCTCTCTTCAGTTGTCTGGAGAGTCATAACACAAGCCGCCATAGCTCCATCCTTCTCACCCGACAGGGTCTCCGTTACCAAACATTTCATCGCCTATTATCCTATTAAAAAACAGGCTGAAAGTAAAGAGAATCATCGGAAAAACCGTTGCACGTAAAGAAACGGATTTCCTTGCGGATTAAGGCGGGAAAGAATGATACATGTCAGAAAGAGTAATCAGTCTGTATCTTTCCCCATCCACATCTTCACTGAACCCGTTTCTGGAAACAATGCCAAGATGGTTGCTTTTTCTTCCTCCTCAACAACCCTTTTCCCCACTGCTTCTTTTGTATATTTACACTCATAGGAAGTAAAGCCCTTCTCATCTTCTGTTACGACATCCAGGTGTACGTTTCTGCGATTCGCCACATCGTCATAAAAGTATATACCGATATCATAAAACACCGGATCAGCCACCCCTCTGCGATTGGCAAGGATCAGATACCACATGACTGAGCCTCACGTTTTATCACATACAAAGCAAATAAAACTTAATTCTGATACGGCATTGATTCCTTCTTCCAGATCGATCCGAAACAGTCATGCAAATCAGATTCATATCGTATTCTAGAATGATTCTCATTACATGATTGGAATACAAAAACTGCCATACAGGTTTATCCCATATGACAGTATGTATTAATCGTACATGACTTTGCTCAGGAAATCCCTGGCACGGTCTGATTGCGGATTGGAGAAGAACTGTTCACTGGTTGCTTCTTCCACAATTTCACCCTGATCCAGGAATACAACTCTGTTACCCACTTTTCTGGCAAAACCCATTTCGTGTGTAACGACAATCATTGTCATTCCCTGAGCACCGAGATCTTTCATGACATCAAGAACTTCCTTGATCATTTCCGGATCAAGCGCACTGGTAGGTTCATCAAACAGCATCATATCCGGTGCCATGCATAATGCTCTTGCGATGGCAACTCTTTGTTTCTGCCCACCGGACAGATTATTCGGATAACTGTCCTTCTTTTCCAGAAGGCCTACTTTCTGCAGATATTCATTGGCAGTTTTTTCGGCTTCTTCTTTTGACTTTCCAAGTACCTGAATCTGAGCAAGCGTACAGTTTTCCAATACAGTCATGTTTGGAAACAGGTTGAAGTGCTGGAATACAAAGCCCATACGTGCTCTTTGTTTTCTGTACTTTGCCTTATCCGATGGATCCATCTTTTCTCCATCCAGATAAATGGCACCACCATCGATCTTTTCAAGACCATGGATACAGCGCAGCAATGTACTTTTTCCTGAGCCGCTCGGTCCGATCAGAGAGATGATATCTCCCTTATTGATGGTAAGGCTGACATCATTGACTGCATGTGTCCTGCCGAAGTTTTTGGATACATGTTCTACCTTAATCACTGACAGCCAACCTCTTTTCTATTTTTGCACCGATCAATGAAACAACAATGGTCATGATCAGATAGAAGATTGCCGCCAACAGATATGGCGACATGACTTCAAAGTAATCTGCACCAAGTACCTGCGCACTTTTCAGCAGTTCCACCGCACCGATACAGCTGATCAAAGAAGAGTCTTTGATCAGTGTAATGAATTCACTGATTAATGGTGGCACAATACGCTTGAACGCCTGGGGAAGAATGACAAGCTTCATTGTCTTCCAGGAGGAAAGTCCAAGTGTTTCGCATGCTTCCCACTGCCCCCTGTCCACACCATTGATACCGGAGCGGATCAGTTCTGTCTGATAGGCACCGGAGTTGATGCTTAATGCAATCATACCGATCAGAACCGGATCAATGCGGAGTACCTTTCCGGTAATTGCCGTATAGATGGAAGGGATGACCGAGAAGATCATCAGAATCTGCAGCAGCAATGGTGTACCACGGATGATCGTAACATACAGATTGGCAATGGTTTTCGGAATGAAATGCCTGCTGTTACGACCCGTAGCACCAAGTGTACCAAGTACCAGACCACAGGTAAGTGCCACTGCCGCAATGCACAGTGCCATCAGGGCACCTTTACCCATGTACTGTATGTTTTCAAGTGTAAATACCTTATCAAATGCCTTGAACATGGATCCTCTTATTCAGCCGTTACAGGTGTCAGACCATATTCTTCGCACAGTGCTGTATATTCATCAGAAGCAATGAATTTTTCAATGCATGTGTTCATCAGATCAATGATTTCCGTATTGCCCTGCTTTGCGATGATGTAGTTCTTTTCATCTACCAGTGGTTCTTCAATCATTGTAAAGTCTGCATTTTCGACGTAGTTCTTCGCAACACCACTGTCTACAACAGCTGCGTCAAACTGGTTTGCGGATAATGCATTCATGATATCCTGAACACTCTTAAGACCTGTTACTGTTGCACCTTCAATTTCTTCAGCGGCAGCTTCACCTGTGGAGCCTGTCTGAACTGCAATTGTCTTACCATTCAGATCGTCAACAGATGTGATATCAGAACCCGCAGGTAATACTACAACCTGAGAAGAACCAAGGTATGGTTCAGACCATTCAACAAGACGTTCTGGATCATAGGAGAAACCGGAAATTCCAAGATCAACCTGATCCCCCTGGATCTGAACGATGATGTTGTCAAAGTCCATCTGCTTGAATTCCAGATGATAAGTCACATCACTGTTTTCATTCAGATATCCTTCAAAGATTTCAACCATGTCAGGATCAAAACCGACAATTTCACCATCCTTTGTTAAGGATTCATATGGTGCATAGTCCGGAGAAATACCGATTGTCACTGTCTTTGTTTCCTTGCCTGCTGAAGAAGCAGAAGTGGAAGAAGCTGTGGATGAGGAGCATGCTCCTAAAGATAATGCCATCATAGCTGCTGCTGTTGTTTTTACAAATGTGTTTTTCATACTGTTTATCTCCTTTTTCTTTTCTGTATATACTGTGGTTTCTTCAGGCTGGATGCCTGTGGCTCTTCGTCGGTCTTTCATAGCATCCCTCCTTCTGTAACAAAAAAGCCGTCTCCAGATTCAGAGACGACTGTTGATCGCGGTACCACACTGATTGCCACTCAAAAATGAATGACCTCTTCTGTTCCGTAACGTGGTTAACGTTTTTCCCTACTGATTTCAGGAAAACTTCTCCCGGATGCGCTTCACTGTATTTCCGTTGATCGGACTTCCACTCTGTTCCGACTCGCTGGCAACTTTCATACGGCTACTCTTCCGTTCATCGAATGTAATGGTATTCTAATCAGCACAATTTCAAAAGTCAACGGAATTCAGCCTGATTCCGTAACATTTTACACACTCATGAAAATCAGGCTCACACATTTTCATTCCTGCTGTTCTGTCTGACTTTGTTCAGATGCCTTTCAAAACTGCCGTTGTTGAGCAGCTGTGCCATGATCAGCTGCAGATATAAAGAGACGGTGCATGCCCTGAAACTCTGCGTTTCATTGTATTTTTCATTCAGACGTGGTGGCAACACCATATAACTCAGACGGATGGAAGGAGATACGGTTCTGGAAAATGTATTCATGTAGATCACATGATCCGGATCCATCTCATACAGTGTTTCACTGCCCAGAATGGCAGGTGTGAATTCCGATTCATAATCATCTTCTACGATCCACCTGTCTGTTTCATTTACCCAGCTGATGTATTCCTTCCTTTTTCTGTGATCCGTACTGGTATTGGAAGGATAGGAGCGGTATGGGGTCACATGCAGAATAGATGCCTTTGTTTTCTGAAGTGCTCTGCTTTCAATACCATGGGTACCAAGCGGCAGACGGTCTATTACCACATCCTGATAACGGTATGTTTTACCGATGGCTTCATAGGAAGGATCTTCAATCCCGTAGACACGGGTTCTTCCAAGCAGTGATACAACCAGACTGTACAGGTATTCACTTCCTGCACCGATCACAATCCGATCCGCTTCCACATGCATCCCTCTGTATCGACCCAGATATGCTGCTATTGCCTGACGTAATGTATGGCATCCTTTTCCATCTCCTTTCCCAAGTACGGACTCTTCATAGATGGACAGTACTTCTCTGGCAGTTCTGGCAAATACGGAATATGGGAAACTGGATTCTTCCGTCACAATGGTTTCACGCAGGGATGCTTTCAGCCCTTCCCTTCCAAACATTTCCTCCCTGCGGTAAATGACAAAGTTTCCACTTCTTTCTTCACTGCGGATATAACCTTCCTCCATCAGCATCAGCAATGCATGTTCAATGGTCGGCAATGATACGCCAAACTGTCTGGACAGTTCACGTTTGGATGGCAGTTTTGTTCCATACAGGTAATCTTCATGAAGGATTCTGTCTTTGAGCTGTTCATAAATACGGATATACGCCTTATCTTTTGTATTCATGGCAATATCATACATGATTTTCACATCTGACAATATCATCTTCTGCTTCCTAGACAGAACAGAAAGATTGTTTATTTCTCCATTCCCGAAATTGACCTTGTCCACTTCTGTAATACAATGAAGAAAGCAGTTAAAAAAACAATGAAAGGGGTCATTTCAATATGCTGAAAGCATTCCGATATCTCAAACCGTTCTGGTTATCGGTTGTGGCTGTTGTTGCGCTTGTTTTCGGCCAGGTTCAACTCGAACTTGCCTTACCGGATTACATGTCCAACATCGTCACATACGGTATTCAGTATAACGGTATCACAGAAAATATTCCGGAAGCCATGAGTCAGAAAACCATGGATCATCTGGCGTATTTCATGTCCGATCAGGATTATAAAACCGTACAGCAGGCCTATCAGCTCAGCGATACCGCATCACTTCAAGGCAAAGACTATGTCACCTCCACACAGGTATATACCCTGAACAAAGATGCAGACGAAAACCTGCAGGCAATCCTTGTAAAGCCATACCTGATCACAACGATGATTTCATCGGATGAAGTGCTGAAATCGATGCATCTAAAGAGCAGTGATGCTCTGTGGCAGATGATCCAGACAGATCCATCCATCGCAGATACCATCGCTGAACAGGCAGAGCAGCAGATCTCAGCATTTACCGAAGATAACCTGTATGGTTCCGTCCGTATGGCAGCTATTGCAGAATATCAGGCAGTGGGTATTGATATCGAACAGGTACAGAACAGCTATATCTTCAAAGAAGGGCTGATCATGCTTGCTATTGCGTTAGCCGGTTCCCTTTGCGCCATTGGAGCCGCCTATCTTTCCGCCCGCACTGCCACAGGCGCTGCAAGAAACATGCGAAAAGATGTCTTTGAAAAGGTGGAATCCTTTTCCAGTACGGAGTTCTCACATTTCTCCACTGCTTCCTTGATTACACGTACGACTAACGATATCCAGCAGGTACAGAATGTACTGACCATGATTCTGCGTATTGTGCTGTTTGCTCCGATGATGGGACTGACATCTCTGTTCAAGGTCATGCGCTACCCTGAACTTGCAGGAATACTTGGTTGGAGTGTTGCCTTCATCATTGCGATGATGGTCATCGTCTTTGTTGTGGCAATGCCGAAATTCAAAATCGCTCAGAAACTTGTGGATAATCTCAACCTTGTCACAAGAGAACAGTTGGAAGGTATGCCGGTCATCCGTGCCTTTAACAATGAATCCATGGAAGAAAAACGCTTTGATCAGGCAAATACGGATATCACAAAACTGAACATTTTCCTCAATCGACTGATGGTGATCGTATCACCGGTCATGACACTGATGATGTCATGTGTAACCATTGCGATCATCTGGATCGGAGCATCTTCCATTGATCTTGGTACCATGCAGATCGGTGATATGATGGCATTCATCCAGTACACATCCCACGTATTGATTTCCTTTATGATCGTATCCATGATCTTTATCATGCTGCCACGATCCTCTGTATCCGCAAACCGTATCTTTGAAGTACTGAATACGGAAGTCAGAATCAAAGACCCTGCCAATCCTGTTCATCTGCCTTCGGGTAACGCTGTCATCACATTTGACCATGTCAGCTTTGCCTATCCTGGTGCCCAGCAGAATGTACTGGAAGATATCAGTTTCACAGCAGCTCCTGGAGAAACTGTTGCCTTTATCGGTTCGACAGGCTCAGGTAAGAGCACATTAATCAACCTGTTGCCAAGATTCTTTGATGTGACGGAGGGTTCCATTCGGTTTGGAGATGTGGATATCCGTGATGTCACCCAGCATGAGCTCAGAGACAGAATCGGCTATATCCCACAGAAAGGTGTTCTGTTCTCCGGAACCATCGAATCCAATCTGCGTTATGGCGATGAACATGCCGATCAGGATGCAATTGAAAATGCCCTTGTGGTCTCTCAGGCAAAGGAATTTGTTTCTACCATGGACAAAGGCATTGCCTCCCCGATTGCGCAGGGTGGTACGAATGTTTCCGGTGGTCAGAAACAGAGACTTTCCATTGCCAGAGCCCTTGTCAGAAAAGCTGATGTCTACATTTTTGATGATACATTCAGCGCCCTTGACTATAAGACTGATGCTTCTTTACGTCAGGCACTGCATGAAATGATTGAAAAAACACACGCTACCGTACTGATCGTTGCCCAGCGTATTTCCACCATCCGGAATGCCGACCGCATTGTCGTTCTGGATGAAGGAAAGATTGCCGGCATCGGTACACATGAAGAGCTGATGAAAGGCTGTGCTGTCTATCAGGAAATTGCCAGATCTCAGCTGAATCAGGAGGAACTTGCAAAATGAGCCAGTCCAATAAACCAAAGATGCCAGGTCCAGGACATGGCCCTGGCATGAGACCGGGTGAAAAAGCAAAGAATTTCTCCGGCACAATGAAAAAACTGGTTTCATATATGAAACCGTACTATTTCCAGATTATTCTGATTCTGATCTTTGCGGCATGCAGTACGATTTGTACCATCGTTGCCCCAAAGATTCTCGGTAATGCCACGACAAAACTGGCAGAAGGTATTATTTCCAAGTATACCCATACCGGCGGTATTGACTTTGACGCCATCGGAACGATTCTGCTGACACTGCTTGGCATCTATATCATTGCAGGAGTGTTTACTTACCTGCAGGGATGGACGATGACCGGTGTCACACAGAAGATCACCTACCGCCTGCGTAAGGAAATCTCCGAAAAGATCAACCGCCTCCCTTTCCGTTATTTTGATACACGTACCCATGGTGAAGTACTGTCCCGTGTCACAAATGATGTTGATACGGTATCTCAGTCACTCAATCAGGTTGTCCAGCAGATCTTTACCAGTATTGTTACCATCATCGGTATTCTCTACATGATGTTATCCATCTCCTGGAAGATGACACTGATGGCGCTGATTATTGTGCCTCTATCCGGTATGGTTGCAGCAGTCATTGTAAAAAACTCTCAGCAGTACTTCAAGGCGCAGCAGACAACTCTTGGTCAGGTGAACGGCCATATTGAAGAAATGTATGGCGGTCACATCATTGTCAAGGCATTCAATGGAGAAGAAAGGTCCATTGAAGAATTCAACGCATGTAATGACAGACTTTACGACAGTGCATGGAAATCACAGTTCATGTCCGGTATCATGCAGCCGATCACAAGCTTCATCTCCAATGCCGGTTATGTTGGTGTCTGTGTGCTTGGTGGTTATCTGGCAATCCATGAAGGACTGCCGATTGGTGATATTCAGGCATTCATCCAATATGTCAGAAACTTCTCTCAGCCGATTACCCAGACTGCCCAGATCATGAATGTCATGCAGTCAACCGCAGCTGCTGCTGAACGTGTATTTGAATTCCTGGATGAAACAGAGCAGGAACCGGAAAGAGAAAACCTTGTTTCCATCCGTGATGAAAACGGAGATATCGCGGTAAAAGGTGATGTCCGTTTCGATCATGTACGTTTCGGTTATAAACCGGATCAGATCGTCATTCACGACTTCTCAGCAGATATCAAAGCCGGATCCCAGATCGCCATTGTCGGACCGACCGGTGCCGGTAAAACAACCATTGTCAAACTGCTGATGCGCTTCTATGAGCTCAACAGTGGTGACATCTATGTTGACGGCATCAACACAAAGGATATTTCCAGGCATGAACTGAGAGACTGCTTTGGCATGGTACTGCAGGATGCATGGCTGCATTCCGGTACAATCATGGAAAACATCCGTTACGGTAAACCGGATGCAACGGATGAAGAAGTCATCCAGGCGGCAGACAATGCCTACGTCGATCACTTCATCCGCACCCTTGAGCATGGTTATCAGACAGAAATCAACGAAGAATCCACCAATGTATCCCAGGGACAGAAACAGCTGCTCACCATCGCAAGAGCATTCCTGTCCGACCCGAAGATTCTGATTCTGGATGAAGCAACCTCTTCAGTCGACACGCGTACGGAAATACTGATCCAGAAAGGGATGGCAAACCTGATGAAAGGCAGAACATCTTTTGTCATTGCACACCGTCTTTCCACCATCCGGAATGCAGATCTGATTCTTGTTCTCAACCATGGTGATATTGTTGAAACAGGAAACCATGAACAGCTGCTTGCCAGGGGCGGTTTCTACGCCCAGCTGTATAATTCACAGTTTGCAGAAACAGAATAACATTCAAAAGGGAATCGCCGGATTCCCTTTTCTGACACCATATGAAATATCGGATGGTTTTTCCTTCACATTCTACCCGGCTGGT
>JAEDEK010000134.1 GCA_016293365.1 Bulleidia sp.
AGCAAATGCTGCTTCCAGGTTCTTTTCTGTCTGTGTACCTGCGTACTTGTTAGCCTTTACTTCTTCAACCTTTTCGAATACGGATGCCGGCTGCTTGCATACAGGGCACTGTTCCGGTGCTGTGTCACCTTCATGAACATAACCACAGATCTTACACTTCCACTTTGTCATTTCTGTTCCTCCTTGATTCTTTTATGACTTCATGATTTTGAGTATTATTGCTCCCGATTCATCTTACACCATATCTCATGCATTTGTAAGTCTTTTCTGACACGTTTCACACAGACAGCTGATTCTCAGCTCATAAGAAAGTACCTGACGGTGAACCTGTTTACTCAGCATGCCGGAAAAATCATCCAGATGAATATCGGTGATTCTGCCGCACTGCGGACAGATCAGATGGTCGTGACGAACAATTCTGTCATAATGATCCGGACCTCCCTCTACCAGCAGTCTTCTGATTTTTTCCTGCTGTACGAGGTTGTTCAGATTATTGTACACGGTAGCAAGAACAATTTTTTCATTCTGTTCCTTCAGTCGAAGATAAATCTGTTCCGCAGTCAGATGCTCATCGGACGAATCAATCATCTCAAGTATCATCGTTGCATATTTACCCATGTACCCTCCTAATTAGAATTATTCTAATTCTATTTTATTGAATTGATCAGATTTGTCAACTCTTTTATGACTGTATTATAGCATTCACTTCACTACAGGAAAACGGATTTGCCTCAGCGTAAAAGAGTATGCATCCATCCCGCCATCCAAAGCAACGTTCCCAACGAAATCCACAACAGTGAATCTTTCGTACTGCTTTCTGCAGTTGCTGTAACGACCGGTTCTTCATGTATTCTTTTTCCTGTAATAAGCAGTCTGTGTGAGTTAATTCCATAGGGCGTACATGTCACAAGTGTACACAGATCCTCCCCTTCTCTGATTTTCAGTAGATCTGTTTCTTCCGGCAGACATGTTTGAATCCGGATGATTTCATAGGTCAGAATTCGATCCAGGACATACAGTGTAAACACATCCCCTTTTCTGACTTCCGACAGATGATTGAACAGTTCTGCCCCCGGCATTCCACTGTGTCCGGATATGACACAATGCGTATTTTCACCTCCAGTCGGGAGGCTGGACCACTCCACGTGCCCCGCTCCACTACTCAGCGTTTTTTCCTCAGTACCATGATATACCGGAAGTCTACAGCGGATGGATGGAATTTCGATATAGCCGATCATTCCATCCGGATCTTCTGAAAGAAGAGACTTATACTGCTCTGTTTCTTCTTTGGAAAGAAGGGAAGACATTCCGTTACGGATGACAGTCTGATTAAAGCTCTCTGCTTCCAGCCACATCTGTTCATATCTGTGGTTTTCGATATGTTTTACTGTTTCGTTGTAGCCGCTGATTGCCCTGCTTTGGGTATGACTGTTCCATGCAGAAGCGATGCATGGATACAGGATGACCATCATACCCGTTGCAAGACAGAACAGACATGTTATGACATAAAGAATCCGGAATGGTTCTTTATGCTTTTGATTCATCGGCTATTCTTTTTCCATTGTGGAAAGACGAAGGACAAGAATTCCGCCGATCATGCATAATGCACCACCGAAGATGTAGAAGAATGTGTTTCCGCTTCCACCAGTATCCGGAAGAAGAGCGCCTTTGTGATTGACAACACCGATACCACCGTCATCTTCTGTCCATGTTGTTCCTTCCATGAAGTTTTCTCTGTTCTCATTCTGGAAAGATATTTCAATACGGGAACCAACTTTGTTATATCCGGTTGGGGCTTTGATTTCTTCCAGATAAACAGTGGACCAGCTGCTGAAACCGGTGATTCTTGCTTTTCCTGCTTCAATGATGGCAGATGTAAAATTCTCAGCTGACTTCTCTTTTGGATCTGCTACATGGTAAAGTCCTTCCCCATCTTTGACCAGGGCAATCTTTTCACCATCTGCTGCTGTTGTGAACAGTTCAAACTGTGCACCAGCCAGTTCTTCTTCAGATTCATATTCGATCTTGATCAGATCAAAGAACAGAGTTGAAAGTGTTTTACTGACAGGTTTTGTCACTGTAGCAGCACCATCACTCAGCCATGTCTTCATTGTTTCCACTTCCGGCATTGCAGCTGCATCACCATTGAGATAAACTGTGAATTTTACCATGACATCTGTCGGTTCACTGATCTGATCCAGCCAGTCCTGGGTAAAGCGGATATGCAGATCACATGTATCATCAGATGGGTCGTTTACGATCACGTAGTCCGTATCTACTGTCAATGGAGTACCATTTACGGTAATGCTGTCAATCTGTGAAAGTGACATGCCATCACTCAGATCCAGATGGAGAATTTCATTGAGTGCACCTTTCTGCAGTGTCAGTCTGTCCTGATACTGAACCGGTGTACCGATCATGACTGTAGTGCCGGCAGTACCAAGCTGCTCACAGCTGATGACGGAGTTCAGTGTTTTTTCGGTCACTGTTACTGTCTTACTCTGTGGAGTTGTCTGAATGGCAGTAAGAGTACCCGCAGTGGAAGTGATCAGATAGTAGCCTGGACTGGAAAGCTCAAAGACTATGGTCTGGTTGGACGGAGCTGTAAGAGAAGATGCAGCTTCAGAAGGTGATGCCGTTCTGACATATTCTGCAGCCGCTTTGCCGAACTGTTCAATACGGGCTTCATCTACAGATACGACATATCCGTTTTCCATTGTAATGTAGTCTTTACCAGCACCCCCTTCCGCAAAGAACGCGTCCCAGCCGGATGCAATGGTATAGCTGTAGGAATCCATCGCAGCATTTGCTACTGCATCCATCATCCGGTAAATCCGATAGGTTTCATTCTGTCTGGCATTCAGTACTCTGATGGTATACTGTTCTGCCGCAAGGGAGACTGTAGTGGTCCATAACATCAGCATGGACAGGATCATTCCGATCACTTTTCTGATTTTTTTCATGTTGTTAATCCTTTCATTATATTTTCAGAAGATTAGATAAAGCAGAAGTCTGTTGGTCATCACCACCTCCGCCTGTAATAGTTATTACCGGTTTTTTCAAATCTCTGCTAAAATTTATTCAGAAAAGGTAAAAAAATGAAAAAAACATTAAAAACAATCCCATTCTGCCTGTCTGGATGCCTTTGTATCTGTATTTCAGGATGCAGACAGATACAGCAGCTTACAACAATGTATCTGGCTGGGGATACTGTATCCGTTACGATACAGGATGAAGAAGGTAATCCGATCAGCATTCCAAGAGGAACTGCCGTACAGATGCCTGTTGGCAGCACACAGGAAGATACTGTCCTGGTTTATCTGAATGATCAGAAATATACTGTTCCAATGGATTTTCTGAAAGACAGAAAAGAAGACTGCGTCATGGAAACCGTTCTGTACGTCAATGAAACAGTACCCGCTTTTGTATCAGAAGATGATCTGTCCTTCTCCGAAATGGTCAGTTATCGTCAGGAAGTCAGTATACTTGGTCATTCGGAAGTTCTGGAAGATGGAAGTGTGGAATGGTATCAGACTGATTATGGAATGGTTCATGCCTCTCACCTTGATCACACACCGGTTGAAGATGATACGGATTACCGCAGTCCCCATATGGAACGGGGTGACATGTACGGAGGCGGCAGTGCAGCTGATCTGGATTATACCCCACATACTTCCCGGATGTCCTTATGGAAAAAATCGCCTGAAACCATCAATGCCATCTATCTCAACGGCTCTGCCCTCACAGCAATTGATTCCTATATTGAAGCCGCACGCAACAGCAGTATCAATACATTTGTTATCGATATCAAAGATGCTGATGTCATCGCTGTAGCCGCAAAGACAATGGAAAAGTATTCCCCTTCTTCTTACAAACGGGCAATCAGCAATCTGCAGGATTATTGTCAGGCTGTTTCTAAAGCAAGGAAAGCAGGCATCTACACCATCGGGCGGATTACCACCTTCAAGGATACCTGGTATGCTTCTGATCATCCAGAACACGCAATCATTTCCGCCCAAAGCGGCACACCTTATGAACTGTATGGGGCATTTTGGCCTTCTCCTTACAGCCACGATGTATGGAAATACAATGTGGAACTGGCAGTTGAGATGGCTGAAGAAGCAGGATTTGATGAAATCCAGTTCGACTATGTCCGTTTTCCGGAAAGTGTGGACTGGTATCATGATTATCTTGGTGAAATCGATCTGAGAAACACAGAAAACATCTCACGGGCACAGGCTGTCCAGCAGTTTCTGCTGTATGCTGCTGAAATCCTGCACAGGAATCATGTACTTGTCAGTGCAGATGTATTCGGCGAAACATCCAATGCCTACGTTACCGCCTATGGTCAGTACTGGCCTGCCATATCCAATGTCGTAGATGCGATCTGTGCCATGCCTTATCCGGACCATTTTTCCATTCATGACTATGGCATTCCGCAGGCGGTATGGGAAGTGCCTCAGCAGCTTCTGACATACTGGGGAGAACATGTTTCCTACCGGCAGGCGGAAACCACCACTCCATCCAGAACAGTCACCTATATTCAGGGATATGATTCCCTGTTTCCACCTTATGTCATCTATGACAGACAGAAAATTGATGAACAGATTCAGGGACTCAAAGATGCCGGCATTTACGATGGCCATATCATCTGGAATTCATCGTCCGATCTGAACCGATACATATCTTATACACAGTAACAAAGGACAGGGTAACCTGTCCTTTATCATGGATTGTCTTTCTTTACTTCACATCTGACAATGCTCAGAAAACTGCGGATGATACAGCTGATCCTCTCTCAGACGGTTTCCAGACCGATCTTTCAGGATAACATCTATCGGTTTTCCCTGATGTGCTTCCGGATTTATATGCCATCCTTAACAAGCACATTACCGGTTTCGAAAACGCTCTTTTTAAAGAAATAGTTGATAGTACACAAAAACGGACAGTGAAAACAGA
>JAEDEK010000135.1 GCA_016293365.1 Bulleidia sp.
GATTTCTGATCAGATAACCACCCAGCAATATACTGATAAGAACTGATACTATGATCCATAACTTATATTTTTTTACAAATGATTCATCAATCGTAACAACACCTGCCTTTATCTGATATTTACGTAATGGAATTACGAAAGCAAATACTCCCAGAAAAAAGTAAGGTATCTTGATATATGTAATCATTAGCAGCAATGAAATCAGAATCAGTAGATCTTTCCCGCAGAATTCATCTTTTTTAAACTTGATATACAACACATATGCAATAAACAGAAAACACAACGGCAGCAATACTGCATCATAGTTAATACTTGCGATCTGCTGTACTACCATCGGAGAAATGGCAAAACACCGGAAAAAAGTCTTTTTTGCAGGAAGGATTTTCAGAGAAGCATATATCAGAAGAACATAAACCAAAACTGAGCACGCTTCGGCAAGTTGCAAAACAGCCAGCGAAGGAAGTCGTAACATACATCCAATCATTACACCGACTGCAGATGGCAGATGCTTCACTATACTCAGGTTAACTCCATGAGGTAACACACTGTTCCATGAGTATTCCGGCTTCTTTGTCATCATCTGCAGATAATCTGAAATGCTGATTCTGTAGGAATGAATATCTTTGGAATCATCCATATAAATCTTATACTCATTAGCTTCGATGTCGTTAAGAATATTGTCAGCGATGCTTTCGTTCTCCAGCGAAGCAGCAATCATTCTTAGATGGGCCTGCTCATCAGGTGACTGCAATACAGGCATAACAAATGACATGATAAGACCTGCAACAGCCAGCATCATACAATACCATTTATCTATTTTTGATTCTGTCCCTGTCATCTGTAATCTCCTTTTCCGTACCATATTTACTAGACTCTAAACAGATACCTGTCATCTTTAAAGTTATCGTTATAATATGGATCTCGACTTAGTTCTTGTTTCCATGTCTTTTGGAACTTTGCAGTTTCGTTATTGAATCTTCTGATTTTCTCTATGGAATCCTCATATCCTCTTGAAACAGATTCATAGTGGTACCACAATGAAAATGCGTTATACACAACAAGTTTATTCCGCTTCCGCAGCTTCAGACAGTAATCAATATCATTAAACGCCACTTTCAGGTTTTCATCGAGCCCACCAACTTCATTGAACAGGCTTTTTTTTGTCATCAGACATGCACCTGTCACTGCACTGTAATTATAATTCAGAACAGCTCGCATCATAAAACCGCAATCATCTTTCTGTTTCCTCAGGAAAGGATGTGCTGCAGTACCTTCAATTCCAATAAGTACACCAGCGTGCTGTACTGTATTGTCAGAATACAGAAGCTTTGCGCCTGTTGCACCTACGTCAGCCCGCATACATATGCCCAGCATTTCTGCTATGGAATCCGGATTGATGATTTCCGTATCATTATTCAGCAACAGCACATATTCACCATTGCAATGTGCCACTCCATAATTATTGATTGCAGAATAATTGAATTCATGTTTTCCGTAATCCAATACTCTGACATTATCATGCATCTGTGTCAGTGTACGATAGTACTCGAAAATCTCATCTGAACTGCTGTTATTCTCTACAATGATAATTTCAATGTTTTTATAGCTGTTTTTATGAAGAAGTGAATCAATACATCTTTCAAGCACTTTTCTGTTTTCGTAATTTGGAATCACTATAGATACCAGGGGTTGATCATGGGTGCTGTATGTCACATGGTATAATCCCCAGTAAGGTTTCGGCATGATCTCCACTTCAGCATCTATATTCAATCTTTTGAAATGTTCCTGTAATGCTTTCCTGCCAGCCTCATAACAATACATTTTCTGTGCAGGATTCTCCGCTGTTGACCCGGAAGACATTCTCCAATGGTATAAAGGTCTGGAAATATGACCGATACAGTCAGCCTTTTCAGAACATCTCAGAATAAGGTCATAATCCTGAGCACCATCGAATTCACTGTGCTCATAACCGACCTCTTTCAGAAGATCAGTTTTAGCTACGAAAAAGTGAGTGATGTAATTATGAGAACGCAATGAATCAATCGCAAAGTCAGGTTTAAGATTCGGATCAACAAACATCTCCTTTGCGCTGTCAAACTTGTCCTCATCCGTGTATAAACAGTCACAGGCTGATTCATTCAGCTTCTTTACAACTTCAAACAGAGCATCCGCTTCCAGAAAATCATCATGATCCAGCAATCCACAATAATCCCCTGTCGCCAGCTCAAATGCCTTATTTGTATTTCCCGCTATTCCATAGTTTTCGTTCAGCCAGTTGATTCTGATTCGACTGTCTTTTTTCATATAGTGATGTAATACATTTCGGGTCGTTTCAGAAGAACTTGCATCAGCAATGCAGAGTTCCCAGTTTGAATATGTCTGTTCCAGGACAGAATCCAGCATAGCCTTCAGATACAGTTCCGGCGTGTTGTAAGTTGGAACAATGATGCTGATCCGCGGCGAATAAGGAAACACAGCTTTTTTCTGCTCCTGAAGTTCCTTCTCACTGATTCTCTGGGAAAGAAACCATTCATGATAAGCAGAAGGCTCCGTATATCCCTGGGAAAGCTTCTGAAGAGTTGCTTTCAAGCCATTTAATCTGCAATATGTGACCGCTCTTTTTAGTGTATCAGGATTAACAGTCCGTAACAGTTTCATTGGGTGAAAAGACTTTTTTGCCGGTTCAATTGGAGTCTTTACACATTCCATATGCGTAGAAAATACAAGACTGTATTTTCTGTTTTTTCCATATGAAAACGACAGGACAAATCCAGGGAACAGATTCGTTTCAAAAGAAATGTCTCTGCGGATGGTTCTTCGAAATGTCTGATCAATATCCTTTCCCGATTCATCTATTACTTTTAATTCTATGTCCTGTTTCTCTGATCCTGCAGCCCAACCTCTTACTTCACAAATCTGTGACTTCGGGAAAAACTGAACGGAATCAATCTGATAAGTAATCATTAAGCCTCCTAGAACTGTTCAGCAAATCCTTTTTCAAGTTTTTTAAATACCAGTATTCCAATAAACAACAGAATAACCGCAAAAAGTGCAACTGCTCCTAAAGCTGCAAAATCTGGAAGTGTATGGTATAAGAAGACTCTGCGATATGAGTCCATGATCGTAGTTAACGGATTCAGTTTAATCAATGTAAACAAAATAGAAGATGATTCAGCAAACTGATCCAGTGAGTAAATGATTGGTGTTCCATACATTGCCATCTGGATAATGAAATTTGTAATATATTCAAGATCCTGTACATATGCATCACATGCACTCATGATCAATCCCAAGCCAAATGACAGTAGCATCTGAATCAGAGCAATTAACGGTACAAATACAATCAGCCAGGAAATACCAACTCCCCAAACAAGGCAGAATACCACAATAATAATGCATGAAACAAAGAAATTGAATAATGCACTGAGTGTACACGATAGAGGGAGAATAATTCTTGGAAAATATACTTTTTTAATCAGTCCTGCATTATTTTTGATGCATGATACACAATCCAGGATCACTGTGGTAAAGAATGTCCAGGGTATAATACCTGTTACAAGATACACAAGATAGTTATCAACTGTATTCCTCATCAGATATGGAAATACAATAGCATACACAAGAATCTGAAGCAGAGGATTAATAAATGACCATAAAATGCCTAAGAACGATGCCTTGTATTTACCACGTATTGCCTTTTTGGTATTTGTCAGTAACAGTTCTCGATATTCATAGAGTTCTTTCAACATAATGTCATTCTCCCTTGTATATCGCAATCGCGTATTTTTCAGTCAGCACAGTTCCATCTTCCTTTGTGATACGCGCAAAAAACTTGACGGTTCCATCTTCGTTGATCTGATCAGAATAATCTTTCAGATCTACAACAGCTTTCCAGCCGATTTCGTCTTCATTTACCAGCCCTTTAAACTGCTCACTGTATATGGTAATTACTTCTTTTCTGCAGAAATATTCAATATTCCTTACTGAAGTATTACCAATCGTCAATTCAAATTGCGCTTTTGGATAATCAGACAGTTTCCATCCCTGAAAATTGATGACTGAATCTGACGGTTCAACAATCATATAATCTTTTGGATAATCGATCCATACAATTGAACTGAAATCAACTTTTTTACCGTCTGCAATTGCCTTTTCATGTTCTTCTTTGTGATCTTTTGCCATCTGTTCCAGATATTCAGCAATAACATAAGCAGGATCACCATCCAGTTTCACATCACCTCTGTAAATCCAGATGGCACGGGAACACAGGCTTTTTACAACTTCCAGACTATGAGAGACAATCACAATTGTCTTATCACGATCTTCCTTCAGCTCACGTAGTTTTGCATAACATTTATCCTGGAAATGCTGATCACCTACCGCAAGGATCTCATCGATAAGAAGAATATCCGCATCAACATTTATCGCAATTGAAAATGCCAGTCGCATATACATACCAGATGAGTATGTACGAATAGGTTCATCAATGAATGATCCAAGTTCCGAAAATTCAATAATATCATCCAGTCTTTTCTCTATCTGCGAATGATTCATGCCAAAAACAGCCGAATTAAAATAGATATTCTCTCTTCCTGTAAAATCAGGATGAAATCCAGCCCCAAGTTCAAGTAATGAAGCTATTTTTCCAAAAGTCTGAACGGTACCCTGATTTGGGTAAATAATTTTTGTCATCAGCTTCAGAAGGGTAGATTTTCCACAGCCATTATTTCCGATCAGACAGACTGTCTCTCCCTTACGAATATCCAGATTAATATTTTTCAGCACTTCATGCCGTTCAACTTTATTGTTTCTTTTCATTACAAGTAAAGACTTTAAAGTATTCGCTCTGTCGCTCTGAATTTTAAAGCTCTTGTACATATTTCTTATTTCAATAGCATTT
>JAEDEK010000136.1 GCA_016293365.1 Bulleidia sp.
TTAAGAGTATCGGAAGAAGAGGAAATCCAGGGTCTTGACTCTACAGAACATGGTCTTGCAAGTGCATATGCTGGCTTCTCCATTATGGATGTATCCATGTCCATGGATGTTAATGAAAATACAGATCTTGGTGAAAGTGAATATGTTGCGGCAAGTGATGCACAGAAAAAGGCAAGTGTTGAAGTTGTTAATACAAGCAGAGAACCAAGTGGTATTCATAAGGTTACTATCATCACAAGACTTTCCAAGTATGATCGTCTGCGTAAGGCAATGAATGATCTGGGCGTCACTGGCATGACGGTTACTCAGGTTATGGGTTGTGGTATCCAGAAGGGTGCTGGTGAGAAGTACAGAGGTGTTGAAATGGATGCAACTCTGCTTCCAAAAGTACAGATTGATGTTGTTGTAGGTACAATTCCTGTTGAGTCTGTCATTGAAACAGCAAAGCAGGCTCTCTACACTGGTCATATTGGTGATGGTAAGATCTTCGTTTATGATGTTGCGAAGGTAGTCAAGGTCAGAACAAGTGAAGAAGACTTTGATGCATTAAGGGATGTAGAATAATTCTGATAATTTAATGAATAAACGGCAGAGTGTACTGGCATGCACTCTGTTTTTTTTTAGTGGAAAGATAATCCTTCACTTTCAGCATACCCTGTGGTAATAACAGCGTGTTATACTGATAAAAACAATCAGTGAGGTATCTTATGAAACTGAGAAATATTCGAAAAACATACCATAACAGAAACAATGATGTACAGGCTCTTAAGGGTATTTCATTAGATCTGGATACCAATGGTATCACTGTTATTCTTGGGCCAAGCGGTTGTGGGAAAACGACATTGATGAATATCATTGCGGGCAGAAGTGATTATGAAGGTACAATTGAGAATGTTCCTGAATATGATTATCTGACACAACAGTTCAACCTGTTTGAAGATATGACAGTAGTGGATAACCTGCTGTTGGTCAGTGATGATATGAATGATATTGATCACTATCTGAATGAATTCTCTCTGGTGGATCAAAAAAACAGAAAAGTGAAAAAACTGTCCAATGGACAGAAGAAACGTGTACAGTTCATCCGCGCATTACTCCATAAACCAGGCCTTCTATTATGTGATGAACCAACAGCAGCACTTGATCATGACAATGCAGTCCTGCTGATGGAAGAGATGAAGAAGCTTTCTGATCGTATTCAGATCATCCTTGTCACACATGATATTCTTCTTTCAAAGCAGTATGCAGATCGTATCATTACAATGGAGCAGGGTGTTGTTATAAGGGATGAAATCATTCATGAAAAACAGGAATCTCACGCTGGAAACAGAATGAAAAAGCGTAATCTGAAAGATACAGCGGTGTTGTCCGTTAAGAACATGGTTTCCCGTTTGCCTCATACATGCAGCCAGATTCTTCTTTCAACAATCAGTATTTTTTCTCTATTTGTTTTCTGCAATCTGTATGGAAATGTGTCGAAACAGAGTAATTACAGTGAAACATTCGCAAATGGAGAAAACATGATTGTTTCTGTACCGCAGCAGACAACTTCTTCTGCAGGGGAAAACATATCCGGATATCGTGTCAAGTATACCGGCATGACAACAGAAGATCTGTTTTCTTATGATGAGATTGTCCAGGCAGTCAAAGACCATCCGCAGATCATCGCTGTTGAAGCTTTCAACAGCAGACAGTATGTTTCAGAGACAGATGCATATAATGATCTGGAATATCAGAGAATGAAAATGTTTGACCTGAATGCTTATGGTGCTGTTTCAGACGATATGAGCTGGGCGGCGGATCGTCCTGTGGATTCTCCGGTTCTGATTCCTTCGAACAGCCTTTCTGTTACAGAAGCAGGAGAAAGAACATATCTGTATACGGAACTGGTAAAAACATCCCGTATTCAGGTATTTGATCTTGCCAATGGATACCAGGATCTGCCATTGATCTGTGGAAGTATTCCTGAGGATGACAGTGTAATCATTGATCAGAATACAGCGGATCTTATCATGAAGAATGAAGGGTATGATTCCTATGAGCAGCTCATTGGAAAAACAATGATTCTTGGTACATGTTATTACAGAAATCAGTATGAATTCACACCACAGCAGTTATATGAACCGATTGAAGTCAGGATAGCAGCTGTTGCGGGAATCCATAATGATCTGATCCGGATGGTGTTTTTCAACAAGGGTATTGCACGTAATCCGTTATTTGCTACCGTGGTACAGGATTTACAGCAGGTAAGACTGGATTATGTACGCTTTATTGTTCAACCAGGCAGTGATTACGCAGCAATTGCTGAAAGCCTGGATGCGTTCTTTCATAAACCGAATGTGGATGTTACTGTGTACCAGGGAAAAGGTCTTGGCAAGGAACATGCATTCTATAAGTCTCCATCAGGCTTGCTGATCTATGGTATTATCGTAATTCTGATCATTGGATGCATGTATATTATTTCTGAAGTCTTCTATCGGAAAAGAATGATCAAGGAAAAGAACATTCTTCATACATATGGCTATTCGCCCTTGATGGAAAATATCCTGAGAACATCTATGATCATGATTCTTTCGTGCATTCTTTCAGCAGTGATTGCAGGACCGGCAGGTAATCTGATCAATGAATTTGCCTCGAAGCATTACTATCAGCCATTCATGTCATTCAGCCTGCCACTGCTTCTGATCGTTTCGTTGTGCATTGGTGTATTCATGACTGTACTGGAAAGAATCATTGCTGGAAGGTAGAAGATATGCTGAAAATTGAACACGGAACAAAGTCATTTGGAACCCAGAATATCTTTACTGATATCAGTCTGACAATCGATCACCCTGGATTATTTGCTCTTTGGGGAGAATCCGGTTCGGGTAAATCCACACTGCTGAACATCATTGCCGGATTTGACAGACTGGATCATGGTGTATGTCAGACAACATCTTCCATCATGACAATCTTTCAGAATTATGAACTGATCCCACAGCTGAATGTGATGGATAACATCTTCCTTGGAAAGCCCTGTAGTGAAGATAACAGGAAACTGCTTGAAACACTGCAGATTGATCATATTCTGGATCATTATCCTGATGAACTCAGCGGTGGTCAGAAACAAAGAGTCGGAATTGCCAGAGCATTGATTAGTGAACCGGGAATGATCTGTTGTGATGAACCTACAGAATCACTTGATATTGAAAACAGACAGATCGTCATGTATCTTTTAAAGGAATATTCCAAAGATCATATTGTCATCATGGCAACCCATCAGAAGGATGCAGTGGAACAGTACGCAGATTATGTCATTACCATAGAAGATCATAGCCTGCTTACCACAACACTGCATGAAACAGAAGGTGCAATTGCCAAAGAAAAGTATCTGCGCATTGATCAGAAAAATGTCAGCCATATGATGCGTAAGATTACGTGGAAAAAGAATATACTGTTTGTTGTAATATTTTCAGTGCTGCTGATGCTGTCGCAGGGTTCATCCATCCTGAAGCAGATCATGTTTCAGATACCTGATACAACAGATACATTGAACAGGGATATGATCTATGTCAGGGCTGACAGCCAGGAATCATTAAAACAGGCAGGTTTTTCAGGTACACAGATTCTGTCTTTCCTGCCGGTTGTCATTGATGAAACGGAATATACAGCAGGTATCTACCCATATCCAAATAACAGTACTGAACTTCATATTGAAGGAAGCCTTCCGGAAGAATTGAATGTGCTGATCAACCAGAATGCTGCAGAAATCATGTTTGATGGTGAGTGGGAAAACCGGAATCTGGATCTGGATATTCAGCTGGAACAGACTGTATGGACTATCCCTGTTACAGTTACAGGAATGGTGGATGAAACAGATACAGATGCCATGCAGATATATTACAATCTTGATGATATCGAGGAATACCTCAGACAGGTACAACGACCACTGGGAGGTTCCCTGTATGGAGCTTTTGTAAATGATCCCCAGCTGTTTGAAATCCAAGGCAGCTATGAGAACATGGCACAACAGTTGACCGTCCTTTCTGATGCTTCCTTTCAGGCTTTTTCTCCTTTGTTTGAGCAACGTCAGAAACAGATGCAGGAATCTGAAATCTACAGATATCTGTTTACCGGTTTTACCGTGATCATTACGGTTCTGCTATGTATTTCAGTAGTTGTGATTGTTCATAAGGAAACCGATGGGTACAGACAGGCATTTGCCATTCTGGTGAGCCAGAACATACCAGCCCAGCAGATCCGCAGAACGTATTTCAGGATCAGGATACTGCTTCTGTTATGTGTCGCTATTCCGGATGTTCTCATTCTGTTTCTGCTGCAGAATCAGTTTGAAAAACTGTATATTCTTCCGCTTGGATTTATAATGTTGATTACTTCGGTGCTGTACGTATTATCCATCCTCAGATCTTTGTCCGCGTTAAAGGAAAACAGAATCAGCACCATCATGAAAGAGGAAATCTGAAGAATTACTCCAGACAACAGCGTATCAAACACGCTGTTTGTCATTTTATCGGTTGGAACAGTACAGATCATGATTTGGATTGCGAAAAAGGATGATTCAGTCATGCAGGAGGGTGTCTTTGTTTTTCGAACAGTTCCTGCAGAAGCAGGATATACCGTGTGTTGCTGTGATTAAGACGCAATGATATGAAGTAAAAAAGACAGACGTAGTCTGTCATGCTTCTGTTTTTTCCGAAAGCTCCATCCATCTTTGTTCTGCTTCTTCCAGGTTCTGCCTTGCCTCTTCAAGAAGGGATGAGATCTTCTGGATCTCACTGTAATCTGTAACAAGATTGAGCTGCTGTTCCAAAGAAGATACATTTTCTTCCAATGATGGAAGCTGTGTTTCCAGTTTCTCAAGTTCTTTCTTTTCTGTATAAGTCAGTCTGTTTGGTTT
>JAEDEK010000137.1 GCA_016293365.1 Bulleidia sp.
GTGTTTCCAGTTTCTCAAGTTCTTTCTTTTCTGTATAAGTCAGTCTGTTTGGTTTTGGTGCAGGCTGACTTTTTGGTTTTGCTGATTCCGGTTGAGATGTCTTTGTGGCTCTGCTTTCCAGATAATCGGAATAGCTCTGCTGCAAGATGGAAATGTGACTTCCTTCAAATACAAACAGTCGATCCGCAATCTTATCCAGGAAATAGCGATCGTGAGATACAGCGATGACAGCTCCTTTGAAGTTGTCCAGATAATCTTCCAGAATTGTAATTGTGTCTGTATCCAGATCATTGGTAGGTTCATCCAGTATAAGGATGTTTGGTGCCTGTAATAAGATGGAACAAAGATACAGTCTTCTCTTTTCGCCGCCAGAACATTTTACAATCGGCTTATACTGGTCTTCCTTGAAAAACAGGAACCGTTCCAGCATCTGTGATGCGGTGATTCTTTCACCATCTGCAGTTTCTACAAAATCACCGAACTGCTTCAGATAATCAATGACACGCATGTCATCTTCAAATACTTCATTCATCTGAGCAAAGTAACCGATTTTTACGGTTTCTCCGATTTCTACAGATCCCTGATCAGGCTGTACCTGTCCAAGAACTGTTTTCAGCAGTGTTGTTTTGCCGCAGCCATTTGGACCGATAATACCGACGCGGTCCATGCGGAGCAGATTATAACTGAAGTCTTCAAATAATGTTCTGCCATCATAGGATTTGGAAATGGACTGGATATCAATGGTACGGGTGCCAAGGCGGGAAGCGGTAGAAGACAGGGAGAGCTTTTCCTGTTCCTGTCTTGTTTCCATGGAGGCAATCCTGTTGAATCTTTCAATCCTGCTTTTCTGTTTTGTGGAACGTGCCTGTGCACCTGCCCGGATCCATTCGATTTCTGTTTTCAGAAATCTCTGCCGTTTATGTTCCTGCAGTTTTTCCATTTCATAACGCTGTTCACGCTGCAGCAGATAATCGGCATAATTGCCTTCATACTGGTACAGCTTTCCATGGTCCACTTCAACGATATGGTTTGTGATTCTTGTCAGAAAATAACGGTCATGTGTAACAAGTACAACCGCTTTGGATACACGGGCAAGGTACTTTTCCAGCCATACGATCATATCCTGATCCAGATGGTTGGTAGGTTCATCCAGCAGGTATAGATCTGCCTTTCTGATCAAGGCAACCGCAAGGGACACTCTTTTCTTCTGCCCACCGGAAAGGATTTCGATCGGCTGATTGAGATCTGTGATACCAAGTTTGCTCAGGATGGATTTGATTTCGTACTCCTCTGTCTTTTCTGTAAGGCAGTCTTGTACAGTTTCGTATACTGTTTTACCGGTTGGAAAATCCATGTTCTGTGGACAGTAGGAGATTCTGTATTTCCCAAGAAATGTGACTTTTCCAGAATCGGGCTGTTCTACGCCAGCCAGTATTTTCATGAAGGTGGATTTACCGGCACCATTGAGTCCGACTACACCCCATTTCTGTGATTCGTTGATGATAAAACTGACATGGTCAAGAATCGGTGTGACTGCATATCTGTAACTGACATCTTCCAATGATAAGATCATAGTGCCTCCCTTTGTTAACAAACGTTATTATTGTACCTGATTTTGAGAAAATGGAAACCGCTGTATAATGGAAAGGCGTAAAAGAGGATAAGAACGATGAATATGGAAAAACTGATTGAAGGGCTGTTAAATCTTGCTACAGATCTTGCGATTAAGATTGTTACATGCCTTGTTGTATTTGTGATCGGTAATTATCTGATCAAAAGAGTTGTACGGATGCTGGATAAAAGCAGGTTGATGAAGGAAACGGAAGGTACGGTACGTACCTTTACAGCAAGCTTCATCAAGATTGCCATGTATGTCATTCTGGCAATTATTATTGTCAATATCATGGGTGTGCCGATGGCATCTGTCATTACTGTGCTTGCTTCAGCTGGTGTTGCGGTTGGTATGGCAATGCAGGGAGCCCTTGGCAATATTGCTTCCGGTATTGTACTGATGCTGTTTAAACCGTTTAAGCTGGGAGATTATGTATCCATCGGTTCTGTGGAAGGAACTGTCCGGGAGCTGAATCTGTTCTATACTGTATTTGTGACTGTTGATAACAGAAGGGTAACAGTACCGAATAGTACCATGATGAATGCCAATATCATCGATGTCAGTGCAGAAGAAAATCGAAGAGTGGATCTGTACTTTACATGTGATCGACTCGAAGATCAGGTACTTGTCACACAGTTATTGACTGAAGAAGTGGAAAAGACAGAAAAGATGCTGAAGGAACCTGCTCCATTTGTATCTTTGGATGGAATCACAGATACAACACTCAAATTTGTTGTCAAGGTATGGTGCAGAAATGTTGATTACTGGGATGTTTACTATGATCTTTTGACAAGGATTACAGCACAGCTGGAAGCAAATGAAATCAGCATTCCTTCCATGCGTGTTTCTTCTTTGGACCAGCCTCGCATCAGACAGTGAAACAATGTAAAATACAAGAAAACGAACTGTTCCATTTTCAGAAAGTGCAATCAGCCAGACTGTTATTCTTTGACAGTCTGGTTTATCATTGTTGGAAGTGAGGTAAGAAAAAATGGAATTTGATCTGAATAAACCATATTGTCGTTATTTCAGTGAGATCTGTGCCATTCCGCATGGATCGTATCACGAAAAGGCAGTGAGTGATTATGTTGTTGCTTTTGCCAAAGAACATGGACTGGAATATGTACAGGATGAGATGTTCAATGTCATCATCCGTAAGCCTGCAAGCAAAGGCTATGAGGAATATGATCCTCTAATGCTGCAGGGGCATCTGGATATGGTTTGTGAAAAGAATCCGGATGTGGAATTTGATTTTCAGACACATGGTATTGAAACCTATGTGGATGAAGAAGGAAAACTGCGGGCAAAGGGAACTACCCTTGGCGCAGATGATGGTATGGGTGTAGCGGAAATGCTTGCCATCCTTGCGGATGATACGCTTGCGCATCCTGCCCTTGACTGTGTGTTTACAGTACAGGAAGAAGTCGGTCTGTTTGGTGCTCTTGGCATGGATAAATCACTGTTAAGAGCACATCGTATGATTTCTCTGGATGGTGGAGGAGAAACATGCACTGCTATTTCATCTGCAGGTGGTGTCAATGCGATCACAACCATTCCGGTTGAAAGAACGGAATGTACAAAGCCTGTTTACAGTCTGAAAGTAACAGGGCTTACCGGTGGTCATTCCGGTGGAGAAATCCATAAGGAAAAGGGGAATGCAAACAAGCTTGTATCCCGTATCTGCAAGGAAATGATGAAGGATGGTTTGGATGTATCTCTGATCAGTGTAAACGGTGGATCCAAGGATAATGCCATCTGCAGAGAAAGTGTGATTGTCTTTGGTAGTGATACGCCATATGAAACACTGCAGGCAAAGGCAGCACAGCTGCAGAAAAAGATTTCTGTGGAGTTTGAAGTGTCTGATCCTGACTTTACAGTAGTGCTTGAACCATGTACAGCAGATTATGGCATGATGGATGAAAAGGATACAAAGAAGGTCATTGATTACATGTATCTTTGCCCAAACGGCTTCCGTCATAAGTCCATGGCAATTGAAGGTCTGACGATGACAAGTCTTAATATGGGTGTTGTAAAAACAGAAGAAGGCAAGGTGATCATCAACAGTTCCATCCGTAGTGCTCTGGAAGAAGCCATCGATGATCTGATTGATACGCTGAGCTGTCTGGCTTCCTATATGGGCGGTACAACAGAAACATTCGCAAGATATCCAGGCTGGAACTATAATCCATCTTCAAAGATGAGAGAAACATACGCAAAGGTTCTCAAAGAAGTGGATGATGTGGAACTGGAATGCCATGCCGGACATGGTGGTCTGGAATGTGCGGTATTCACACAGATTGAAGGCGGTATGGATATCATCACATGCGGTCCTAAGGCAGGTGCATGCCATACACCGGATGAATGGCTGGATCTGGAAAGCTGGGATCGTACATGGAAGATCCTGACAGGCATCCTTGCACAGTGTGATGTGAAAGAGTGAAGCGTTGAAAGAATACATGAATTGTCATGTGTTCTTTTTTTGGAATGGTCACATTGTTTTTCATGTGTGAATTGTTGTAAATGCACTGGAAGATGGTGATAAGATATACCTGACAACAAAGAAGGGGAGAATACTTGTGGAGAAAAAACCTTTTCTGAAAAAGCCAGGACCTGTTGGTAAGCGAACAATCAAAACAGCAGCGACTGCAGCAATCCTGGCAGCTGTATATTATATGATCGGCCGTAATCCGGCGTTTGCATGTATCGGTGTGATTTTCGGTATGGGATCTGATATGAAGGATTCAATTCAGAATGGTGGAAACAGACTGTTTGGAACACTGATCGGTGGTGTTCTTGCGGTAATTTTGTTCCGGCTGTATCTGTTTGTATTCCCACAGGGTGGGCACAGCTTGTTTCTGACGGTGATGCTGTTTATCGGAATCATTGCACTGATTCAGTTGTGCAGAACATTCTGGCCAGGCGGTGTACAGCCTGGAGGTGTGGTATTGTGCATTGTTCTGTTCAGCACACCTGTTTCTACATATGTCAGCTATTCATTGAATCGTATCTTTGATACAGCTGTAGGTGTTGTTGTTGCGGTGGTTGTAAACTGGGTGACACAGAAAGATAAAACGATGGGATTCCGGGAAGAAATCAGAGATTTCTTTGATAAGCTTGAACATTAAAGGAGAAAAAGATAATGAATGAACCATGGTGGAAAAAGAGTGTTGTTTATCAGATCTATAAGCAATAAGAAGAGTACTCCGTCCTCATAGGACGGTGGTGAATTCAGCGTCACTGGTTTTGGATGTACTCTTTTACAATCTCTGTTG
>JAEDEK010000013.1 GCA_016293365.1 Bulleidia sp.
CCAATTCCTCCCACAGATGAATCAGCAGGATTCCTTGGCACATTCTTCATTGAAATCAGTACAATAAGCAGTGTCAGTATCAACGAAGCAATATACGGGAATGCCGTCAGACGATACTACATATCGTCCGGTTTTACAATCATCATGAAAACACCAGCCACTGTACAGACTGCCATACCATCTGCCCAATTGGTCAGCCACTACACCAAAGCTTCCTGCACGACCGTATGCTTTATCCTTTGTTCTAAGATTCCAAGACTCAGAAATACTCTGTTCCGATACATCTGTTTTCTGTACTCAGCGATTCCACACAGATCAGAAAAACCGCACGGATACAGAAAACAGGAAATACAATACCGCCATTTTCAGCCAGCGTATAATAATCATTGTTCTGTATTGGATAGCTGTAGTCGTTATACACAAGCCAACTTTCTTTTTTATCACGAATCAGTTCATTCAATTCCTGCATTTGTCGATTATCTGAATTATTCACCACAAAAAACAGATTTCTCTGGTCAACTGTACAATCATGACATACAACCCCACTGATCAGATGATATCCATCATTTTTCCAGTCAGCCGTATAACTGTTCAATACACCACTCAGCACATATGTTTTCTCTTTAACATTTCCGTCTTCAGCCTTCAGCTTTAATGTCAATGGCTTTCCAGTCTCATATGGTACATCCAGTATCTGCAGTACTGCATATTCCACGGCGATCTCATTTTCCTTCTGCGGATATCCACCCATCGCAAAGGAAAGCTGTTCCATCTGACGGAACGAATCATCCATCGTACCAAAAAATCCGATTTCTTCTTCATCTGAATCAATAATGGATCCATATACAAGCATTTCCCCAACCTGTTGAACGGACAGATGGTTTTTCAGCAGATCTTCCGCATGTTCGTAAATATCGAATGCTACACCGTTATGTATGCCGTAAATACGTTTTCTTATGTATTCCTGCGTCGCCTGGAAACTGTCACACAGAAAACAGGAAAGAAAGATCAGAATCGTTGAAAGAACCACACCAATCTGCATATTCCTTTCATGGAATCATTTACGTACGATATCCATGATGTGCCCTCCTTTCCATAACAGTACATCTGTAATCTTACATTCAGGTGACAGTGAAAGAAAAGCCATTGTGTACTTCACAATGACCTGTTATTCCACCGCAATCGCGGCATATTTTCCATCAATCAGTTCAATCAGATCAGCCGGATTCAGTTCCACCTGAAGGCCTACTTTTCCACCGGATACACAGATCGTATCAAACAGCTGTGCTGTTTCATCAATCCATGTTGGAAACTGTTTCTTCATTCCAATTGGAGAACAGCCGCCATGAATATATCCTGTTGTCGGCAACAGTGTTTTCTGCGGTATCATTTCCACACTTTTCACGCCTGCAGCTCTAGCGCAGGCCTTGAGATCCAGTTTCTGATTTCCAGGAACAACAAACACATAATGATTTCTGTCGTTTCCGACTGTTACAAGTGTTTTAAACACCTGATCGGGATCCTGATTCAGTTTTTCTGCGACCGTTACTGCATCCAGTTTTCCATCTTCCGTATCATAGACATGCACCTGGTAGGTTATTTCTGCCTCATCCAGCATCCGCATGGCATTTGTTTTCGTTTCCTTTTTCGCCATTTTATTCACCAAGAAGAATTCTATCATCATTCAAAGCATTGTGGAACGTATGAATCAGAATTTCCATGTCCATGCCTTCCTTATCCTTTTGGGAAAGATCACAGATGATTCTGCCATTGGACATGATCAGAGTACGGTTTCCCATCTGAAGTGCATGATTCAGATTATGAGTAATCATCAGACATGTGGTATGGTTTTCTTCTACGATCCGCTTTGTCAGATTCATGATCTTTTCCGCTGCAACCGGATCCAGTGCAGCTGTATGTTCATCCAGCAGAAGCAGTTTCGGAGGAACGATTGTCGCCATCAGCAGTGTTAATGCCTGTCGCTGTCCCCCGGATAATGTTCCTACTTCTGTTTTCATGCGGTCTTCCAGACCCATATCCAGTTTTTTCAGCTCATCGGCAAACATCTCACGATCCTTCTTTGTAATATGTGAGAAGTCCGCTTTGTTGTCGGAGGCACGCAGATATGCCAGTGTCAGATTTTCTTCAATCGTCATCGATGGAGCAGTTCCTTTTAATGGATCCTGAAACAGACGTCCGATCGACTGCGCTCTTTTATAATCCGGATCAAATGTGATATTTCTTTCATCCAGTTCAATTCTGCCTTCATCAATACGGAAGTTACCCGCAATTGCATTGAACAGTGTGGATTTTCCTGCCCCATTGGAGCCTAGCAGGGTGATGAAATCACCATCCTGTACTGTCAGATCCAGATGATTGAGTGCCATCTTTTCATTGACTGTTCCAGGATTGAAGATCTTTGTCACATTTTCAATCTTCAGCATTTTTTCATCTCCTTTCTTGCCTTGTTCCGATAGGAAATGGAAGCCGAAACGGTAGGGAAGGAAATTGCCGTTGCTACGATCACTGCTGTCATCAGCTTCAGACATTCAATCGGGATGACATGTGTCTTCAGAATCAGTGCGTAAATCATACGGTAAATGATACTTCCAACCAGACACGCCGCAATATTAAGTGTCATGTTTCTTTTCCTGCACAACAGTGTTTCGCCGATGATCAGACATGCAAGACCGATGACCACAATACCTGTACCGGCATTGATATCGATGGATCTCTGCATCTGGGCTGCCAGTGCTCCGGAAAGTGCGGTTAAAGCATTGGATACAGCTAAGCCGATCATGACCATTCTGCCAGGATTAATGGAAGAAGCGGATACCATATCCGGATTATCGCCCGTTGCCCGGATTGATAAACCAAGACGAGTGGAAAGAAACAGACGCAACAGAATCATTGCGACAATGACGATCACTGCTGACACTATAAGATCTGCATTCTTTCCAAAGATTCCCATCTTCTGAGATACAGAGAACACTGTCTCTCCTTTCAGAAGAGACAGGTTGCTGCTGAAGCCCATAACCATCAGATTGATGGTGTATAAGCCTGTATTTGTAATGATACCGGCAAGGATGGAAGGAACTCCCATCCTTGTCTGTAATACTGCCGTAATCAGCCCTGCACTGCTTCCTGCAAGCATTGCCAGTATCAGTCCAACAAAAGGATGCCCGGTTAATGCAAATACCACCGATACTGCTCCACCCAGAATGAAGCATCCATCTGTTGTCATATCCGCAATTTTCAGAATTCGAAAACTCATGAACAGCGCCAGTGAGACAAGAGCATAGATACAACCGAGTTTCATCGCTGTCTGTAAGATATAAACCATAGCATCCTCTCCTTTGTTTTTTCTTATTCTTCCGTTGTTGTAACAGTAATGACTTTACCAAAGTCCGCAAATACCTGTGGATCAAGATCGAGTACATCTGCTGTTTCAGAATTGACTGTAACAATACCACCATCCGTCAGATAGAAGTCATCCATATTCTGTGTACCATTGACGATTGCTTCATAAGCAAGATCAGCTGTTTTTGTACCAAGATCTGTATAGTTGACACCACATGTGACAAAACCACCGTTTCTGACAAAGGAGTCAGCACCTGTGTAGTGTGGAATACCCTTTTCCGCAAGAACCGGTGCAATTGCCAGTTCATTTGCCATGACAACATTGTCCGTAGGTGTGAAGATCGCATCTACATCTTCTGAGATCAGTGAGGTTACAGCAGAAATGATTTCATCATTTGTATTACCTGTTGCCTGAACGTATTCAATACCATTGGCATCACAATATGCCTTAGCTTCCTTGATCGGCTTTTCGGAGTTGATTTCCGACAGGGAATATAACAGACCGACTTTATCAAGATCCGGATCTGCAGCCTTCATCATATCGAAGATAACTTCAGTCGATAAGGCATCCGATGTACCTGTCACATTGTCAAAATCCACAAGCTCCGCACTTTCCGGATCCGATACAGCCGCAAAAACAACCTTTGTTTCTGTTCCAAGAGCACTTGTAACAGCTGTCTGCGCTGCCATGGTTGCGATCGGGATAATCGCATCCACACCTTCATTGACTGCCTGATCCGTGATCTGACGTATGGTTGCCTGATCATTCTGACCGGAATACACTTCACCATATTCAATTGTCACACCTTTTTCATCAGCAATCTGATCCAGTCTTGCGGTAATCGCTTTGGCGATTTCATCTATAGACGCATGATCCAGCTGTTTGATAATGGTGACATGATAGGTTTCGGACTGCGAAGATGATGCAGATGAAGCCGATGTGGATGATCCACATCCAAATAAAGATGTCATAAGAAGAGCTGCCATTGTGACTTTGAATTCCTTTTTCATAGTACTTACCTCCAATTCTTCTGCATTCACCTTCGGATAAACAAAAAACACCTGTCCAGAAAAGGACAGGCGTATAACCTGCGGTACCACCTTAATTAGCAGATGTTTCTGCTCACTCGAACGAAAATGCCATCACATTTTCTGTCTGTTAACGCTGACACTGCGTCCTGAGATACTCACAAAGCTGTTTTCATCAGGCCCTCACGGGTCCATTTGCATACCGCACACCATCAGGATTCCACCATCCCCGACTCTCTTTGCGCTGCTGTTGTATGTTTGATCTCCCGCTCATCGGTTTATACATGTATCATACGCATCGAAACCAGAGATGTCAACATCATTCTGAAACATTTTCTTCTTTTTCTATTTTACTTTCAGAAATATTTTCATCAGTTTTCTGTTTCTGCGCATTGGAAGAACGGAACAGACGGGCGATTCTGGCGTTCCACGTATCCGGTTCAACCCCGTTTTCTTCCATCTTTGCATGATGCATGTTTTCCATATTTCTTCTGTACAGCATCCGGTTTCCCATCGAGACGCAAAGGGAAGGAAAAATACTGCCCTGTATCAGGGAAGTCATGACATTGCGCATTCCCTCCTTCAGGTGTCTGTTCTCAAATCCGGCATCACTGACATAAAACTGATCACTGCCACCAATACCAAGACCATTACAGAACATCAGTCCCGTATGAGATGCCCAGGATTCCATCACCCCAAGAGCATTCAGGCAGTCATCACTGTCAAATAGATCTCCATGAACAATCACACTGACCCGTGCTCTTCTTTCAATCATATGCATTTCCAGGTCAGAAAGAAACCCAAGCAGTACAGATGGAATTACGCCGGCATAGACAGGTGAAACAATGACAATTCCATCAGCCATGTTCATGATCTGTAATGCCATATTTCTGTCCATCTGTTCAGAAATATGGAGAATCCCATACTGCTGTCCTTTACAGAAAGGAATCAGACGGTCGATGATCTTCCGTGATACACCAGCATCTCCTTTCGGACTGCCGTTTACAAATACGATCTTCATGACAGTCCTCCGATCTGCATGGCATCCGCTACAAACATGATTCTTCTGATTCTGCCACCCAGACGCAGACTCAGTCTTCTGACAACGGATTGAGCATTCATTCGTTCCGACTCTTCCAGCTGATTGCCATAAAAATAAACAGACACACCGATGTTTCGATCTGCCCTGCATTTATGTACCATGCAGCCTTCCTGTGTTTCATATTCCGGCATGAAATACGGCATCATTCGTTCCAGCACTTTCTGTACAAAACAGCTGAAAGAACCATAAAGACAGCAGCTGACAATCACAAGTTCATCTGTCTGTTCCAATAAAGATGAGATCTTCATCAGTGTATCTTTACGGCTGCATACACCAGGTGTCTTCCACCAGCAGTCCATACATCCGTTGCATGCATGAATACTGCCGTTTTCCTGTATCAGTACATCACCGCTTTTCAGTGTTCCCGGGTAGATTCCCGTATCTGTGATAATCATTTTCATCCACACTATTCTAGCAAACTTTCATGAAAATGTTGTCAGTTTACAACAATTCCTGTATCGTTAATCTGTTCTTAAGAAACACAGGAGATGTAGTCATGCCATTGAGTCAATTTTCAAGAACAGAGCTTGTCATCGGCGCAGAGGCTGTGGAAAAGCTGAAAGACTGCCGTGTTGCCTTATTCGGCCTGGGTGGAGTTGGTGGCAATGCCGGCGAAGCACTTGTTCGATCAGGCATCGGGCATCTGGATCTGATCGATTTCGATCGAGTCAATCATACCAACCTCAACCGTCAGGTTATTTCTCTGCATTCCAATATCGGGCAATACAAAACCCAGGCTGCCAAAGCCAGATTTCTTGATATCAATCCGAATGTCGAGCTGACTCTGCACACATGCATGTATCTGCCGGAAAAAGCAGAAGAATTTGATTTTGACAGCTACGACTACATCATTGATGCCATCGATAACGTCACCGCAAAAACAGATCTGATCTGTAAAGCAAAACAACATAGTGTGCCGATCATCTGTTCCATGGGCTGTGGTAACAGAATGGATCCGACAAAACTGGTCATTACAGATATCTACCAGACACAGAATGATCCCCTGGCAAGAATCATGCGCCAGCAGTGCCGTAAGCACAACATATCAAAGCTTACAGTGGTTACTTCCACAGAACTCCCGCACAGGCCATCTCAACAGCAGATTGATGCGATGGATCAGCCTGGAAAAAAGGTTCTTGGCTCAACATCCTTTGTCCCATCTGTTGCAGGTATTATGATTGCTTCCTATGTTGTACAACAGTTAATCAAATCCAGATAAGCGCCTGCCGGCTCATTTTTACAGTTCTTTTTTCCTGTCCTGATACGGACTGATCCCTTCCCATCTTTCATATAACCCGGAAGATCATGATATTACTCGTACATTGCATATCAGTATATTACGCAATTCATCCTGGCAGACGATCTTCAGACATATACCGGTTTTATCTGATTCCGGACAGTTTCAACATTTCTACATAAAAAGGAAGAAGTTATTCACTCCTTCCCGATCTTTGATTATTCCTGTGTCAGATCGATGCCGAAATACTTCTCAGAGATGGCTTTCAAAGTTCCATCTTCTCTCATTTCCTGTAACGCTTTGTTGATGGCTTGTCTTAACGTATCGTTGTCTTCACCTTTCTTCATTGGAATGGCATATGGCACTGTATCAGATTCATCAACAGTCACAAAGCATGTTTCACCTGTTGTCTTGATGTAGTCATTGATGGATGTTGCCGCATTGATTGTCGCATCCACTGTGCCGTTTTTGACAAGATCCATACACTTGGTCAGATCATCAACACCCTGTACGGTTGCACCATATGCTTCTCCCATTTCCATATAGGAAGAGCCGATGGAGTTGGCAGTTGTTCTGCCATCCAGATCATCAAAAGATGTAATATCATCTGTTCCTTCCTTTACAACAAGAACGGTTCTGTCGTAGACATACGGATCAGAGAAATCAAAAGTCTTCTGTCTATCCTCTGTGATATTAACACCATTGACAACAATGTCATACGTACCTGTGGAAAGACCTGTCAGAAGGCCATCCCACTTACCTTCCACAATTTCAGCTTCCACGCCGATTCTTTCCGCAATACCTCTTGCCACTTCAACATCAACGCCACATAACACATCATCTGCATCATGATAGGAAAATGGCTGCCAGTCTCCTTCCAGACCGATCACAAGCTTTCCTTCCGCTTTGATTCTTGATAGATGATCATCTTCCGTTTTTGTTGTGCATGCAGCTGCTGTACATAACATTATTGCTGCAAGCCCTGTCTGAATCCATTTCTTCATGTTCTTTTCCTCCTGTATTCATCTTTCTTCCATTCGCAGAAATTCTCTTGTTCTTTCGTTTTTCGGATTTTCAAAGAAGGTATGCGCATCCCCTTCTTCCACAATCACACCATGTTCCATGAAGATAACATGATTGGATACATTTCTGGCAAATCCCATTTCATGTGTGACAACAATCATTGTCATACCTTCCTCTGCCAGTTTCTTCATAACTCCAAGTACTTCACCGATCAACTCAGGATCAAGCGCACTTGTTGGTTCATCAAAGAAGATGATTTCCGGATTACCGGCAAGTGCACGGGCGATTGCAACTCTTTGCTGCTGACCACCGGAAAGCTGTGAAGGATAATAGGATGCACGATCTTTCATTCCGACTTTTTCCAGCAGTTCCATACCGATCTGTTCCGCCTGTTTTTTCGGTATTTTTCCAGCTGTAATCAGTCCCAGCGTCACATTTTCCAGTGCCGTTTTATTGATGAACAGATTATAGTTCTGAAACACAAAACCCGTATGTCTGCGGAACTGTGCAATCAGTTTATGATCCGTATTGGAAAGATCATACTGTTCGTCCCCAAACCGCATTGTTCCCTGATCTGCCGTTTCCAGATAGTTGATACAACGAAGCAGGGTCGTCTTCCCAGAACCGGATGGTCCAAGGATCGCAACCACGTCGCCTTTGTTGACCTTCAGATCAACGCCATTCAGGATATGCGCATCCCCGAATGATTTATGTATTCCATGTATTTCCAGCATTGCCATGATTACACCTTCTTCACATCATAATAGCTGAGTTTCTTCTCTCCCCAGCTCTGTATCCATGTCAATACTGTACAGAAAATCAGATATACAAGCGCAACTTCCAGATACAGCTGCATGAAACGGTAAGTTCTTCCTGCGATCCTTTCCGTTATCATGAACATCTCCACAACTGTTATATTCGCCGCAAGCGATGTATCTTTGACAAGGGAAATCAGATTATTGAACAAAGATGGAAAAGCGGTTCTGAATGCCTGAGGCAGAACGACATGAAACATGATCTGCATGTAACTCATGCCGCTGCAGTATCCGGCTTCAAACTGCCCTTTGGAAACTCCTTCAATAGATCCCCTGACTGTTTCAGCACAATAAGCTCCTGTATTCAAAGAAAAAACAATTACCGCTGCAGTTACCGCACTGATCTTAATGCCGATTGACTGCATCCCAAAATACATGATAAACAGCTGTACCAGCATTGGTGTTCCGCGGAATATCCATATATAAAACTGCACAATTCTTCTGATCACAGGAATTCCGGCATACTGAATCATGGCACATGCTACTGCGATGATCATCGCAAACAGAAAAGAAACAAGTGCCAGTGGAATCGTTGCCGTGATTCCAGCCATGAACATCTTCGGAAAAGATTCCATTGCCAATGTGATCACTTCATTCCAGTTAATCATAACTTCCTCCCTGATCCCTATCATCATACGCTTTCCTGTACTTCATCGCAATTTCTGTGCACAAGTACTCTAGCACCTGAAGTCAGCTTCAGTTCAAGTAAAAATCAGAAGAAAAGGCAGAAAACATATTCCGCCCATTCAGCTCACTGTTCTTCCTGAATCTGCTTCTGGTATTCCTTTGAAAGCAGCAGCAGTTCTTCATACCACACTTTGAAATACTCACGGATATCTTCGTCCTGAATCAGAGCGGTATTCTTTCTGGTGATCTCAGCTTCTCTGCCACTGTTAAGAATCGGAAGTCTGTTCTCAATCTTATATTCGATTACATCCTTTACAATTTCAAATCTTTTTTCAAACAGTTCAGCGATCTGACGGTCAATCACGTCAATCTTTTTTCTGTCTTCATCTAACCTGGACATGATTCTCCTCCTGGTTCCTGTCCTTCTATTATATGCAACTTTTTTCATTTTTTGTTACATTTTTTATTACAGTTGTTGTACTTTTCTTGTTTCCTGTCGTATTTTCATGAAACAAGTATGCTAAAATGACGAAAACAGTAAATAAGAGGGAGAAATAGTATGGGAAAGAACTTTGTTTTCATATCACCGACTTTTCCAAGGAATTATTACCAGTTTCCACTTGCATGGAAAAACTATGGAGGTAATTCACTCTGTATCGGTGAAGACAGCTGGGAATCACTGTCCCCTGAGCTGAAGGCTGCCTGTACAGAGTATTATCAGGTCGGATCAATGGAAAACTATGATGAGATGTACAGTGCAGTTGCATGGTTTGCTCACAAATATGGAAAAATTGACTGGCTGGAATCCAACAACGAATACTGGCTGGAACAGGATGCACGCCTGAGAACTGACTTTAACATCACATCCGGTGACAAGACTGAATCCGTCATGCGCTTTAAGACAAAAGCCAACATGAAGGAATACTATAAGAAGGCAGGCGTACCGGTCGCAAGATATCATCTGACAACAACTTATGAAGATGGTAAAAAGTTTGTTGATGAAGTCGGATATCCTTTAATTGTAAAGCCGAACGGAGGTGTCGGAGCTGCTGCCACATGGAAGATCAAGAATGAAGAGATGCTGAAAGATTTCTACAATCAGGATCTGCCATGTCAGTACATCATGGAAGAATTCGTTCCTGGTAACATCGTATCCTTTGATGGTATCGTTGATCAGGACAACAATATCGTCTTCAAGACATCTCATTCCTTCCCGGATCCGATCATGGATATCGTTAACGGGCAGAGCGAATGCTGGTACTACAGTGAACGTGTCATCCCTGAAGATCTGGATCGTATCGGCGAAGCTGTCATTCATGCTTTTGATGTCCGTGGCCGCTTCTTCCATACAGAATATTTCAGACTGTATGAAGATAAGAAAGGTCTTGGTAAGAAGGGTGATATCGTAGGTCTTGAAGTCAATATGCGTCCTCCGGGAGGATTTACACCGGATATGATGAACTTCGCCAACGACATCAATGTCTATGACATCTATGCGCAGATGGCAATGTTCAATTCTGTTACATACAATCAGGAACGTCCATATTTCTGTTTCTATATCGGCAGACGTGATGGCATGAAATATGCAAACGATGATGCCGCAATGTACGCAAAGTACGGCAATAACATCGTCATGCATTCCCGTATGCCTGAACTGTTCTCTGCAGCTATGGGTAATGAATTCTATGTTGCACGCTTTGCGGATAAAGAAGATGGCATGAAGTTCATGCAGGACGTATACGAAAAGGTTAAAGAGGTGAACGAATGAAGGTAGAGTACTATAAGGAATATTCCAACAATCTGGGACGTGACATGGAATTCAAAGTCTATGGTCACGCGGGCAGACCATTTCTTGTCTTCCCATGCCAGGATGGCCGTTTTTTTGACTATGAAAACATGGGCATGATTGATGCCGCTAAAGATTTTATCGAAAGCGGACGTATCCAGATGTTCTGCTGTGACAGTAATGACCTGGCTTCCTGGTCTTCCAAAAGCTGGGATAACAGAGCTCGTATTGAACAGCAGGAAGCTTATGTACGCTACATCACAAATGAACTTGCTCCACGTGTGTTTGATATCAATGCAGAAGCAAATGGTGGTGTGTATGCCGATGGCATCATGACAACAGGCAATTCCATGGGTGGTACACATGCCCTCAATTTCCTGTTACGCAGACCTGATATCTTTGCAGGATGCATTGCACTGTCCGGGGCATATAATGCACGGGAATTCTTCCCTGACTACTTTGATGATCTTGTCTATGCAAACTCTCCGGTTGATTATATCGAAGGTATGCCATATGATCATCCATATGTTGAGATGTACCGTAACCGTCAGATCATCGTATGCTGTGGAAGAGGCGCATGGGAAAATCCGATGCAGGAAGATTCACAACGAATGAAGGAACTGTTTGAACACAAGAACATCCCGGCATGGGTTGATTTCTGGGGTTCAGATGTATGCCATGACTGGCCTTGGTGGAAAAAGCAGCTGCCTTACTATTTGAATTTTGTATGCTGATATGGGCTGTCAGATTTCTGACAGCTTTTTTATATCCAGTGTATAATGGTCCTGGAGATCAATCATGACAAAGTGGCTTAAAAACAGTATTTCCTTCCGTTATTTCCTTCCATGGCTGATGGTTACATTGGCTGATGTCTTTGCCGTTCTGCTTTCCTATGCATTCCATTTTTCACTTGGATGGGCAATCTGTTTTTCTTCCATGATCAGCTGTATTTTCCTGTATTTTTTCCTGAAAAACGACATCAGAAAGGAACCTTCAATCCCACTGGAAAATTCATTCAAAACGGTGCTCCTGTATCTTCCGGTTCTGTTTCTGGCAAATGGACTGACTGGTATGCTGGTGGATGCGATACAGCAGGGACTGCTGAATGCCGGTATGCTTCAGGCTTCTGACCTGCAGACCACAAATCAGGCAGTCATTGATATGCTGTATTCCGAAAACATGATCCCCGTCGCAATTTCCTGTCTGCTTGCCGGATACAGTGAAGAACTGGTCTATCGGTATTCCACATACCATATGTTCCATCATCCCAAAGCCGCATTCTTTCTTTCCTGGTTCTTTTTCGGATATGCTCACGTTTCCTTTTCTTCCATTACATCTGTGATTTCCGGAATCACCTACTTTACAATGTCCTTCATTCTGACCTATGTGTATCATCGCCATCGCGATATACGGGCAAACATACTTCTTCACGCATCCATGAACGCCATTGCGCTTATGATGATGAGTTGAGTTCAGATCATCTTGCATTTATATCTGATTCTGTTAGAATAAATGGTACTGCGGGCGTGGTGAAACTGGCAGACACGTCAGATTTAGGATCTGATGCCTTCGGTGTGCAGGTTCGAGTCCTGTCGCCCGCACGAAGAAAACCGGATTGTTTCGAACAACCCGGTTTTTGTTTTTTACACTCCTTCTTTCATCGGATTCTGCCAGATCAGCAGACCGACAGCGATCAATGCACTGATCAGATCTGCTGCAGGCTGACTCATGATGACACCCTGATATCCAAATAGAGATGCGCACACAACAATCACGACAAGGAACACAATTCCCTGCCTGCTGATGGAAAGAACAAACGATGGTAATACCTTCCCCGTTGCCTGAAACAGAACTGTCAACAGCTGTACAATACCGATACAGACTGTACCACTCAACTGCCAGCGGAGCATCTGGGAACCTGCCTGAATCAAAGCGGAATCTTTCAGGAAAATACCGATAACAACCGGAGAAGCAACAGACAGAATCAGTGTGATCATAACAGCCAGAAAGAAGAGAAAACCAAAGGTAAAGCGCACCAGTTTATTCAGTTCTTTTTTCATTCGTGCACCATACAGGTAGCCGAATACCGGTACACCCCCAAATGAGAAACCAACAATGATCAGAGTTGCAATCATCGTAATCTTCATTACAACACCCATTGCGGCAATTCTGTCATTCCCATATGGCAGCAGATACTGGTTAACCAGAATCACAGCAGCACTCTGCATCAGATTGCTTAAAGCTGCTGTACCGCCGATTCCAAAAAGCTGGCGTAGTTCTGCAGCAGATACAGAACAGTCGGAAATCCTCAGTGACAGGCCCTGTGTTCTTTTTCTGACTATATAAAGGTAAAACAGAACAGAACTGCAGTATCCAATAATTGTTGCGACTGCCGCACCCATGGCTCCCATTCCAAAATATGAAATCAGGATCGGATCGAGAATGATATTGACGACCGCACCGATGACAGTACCCATCATTGACTCCTTCGCAAGTCCTTCACATCGGATCAGGTTCTGATGCACAAAGCTGACCACCATGACCGGTGCGCCGAGTGCCAGCACAGAATAATAGCTGTATGCATGAGGTAATGTATCTGCATCTCCTCCAAGAAGCCTCAAAACCGGGGCCGAGAACAGTGTCAGCATCAATCCCAGCACAAAACCTGTACCGATTGCACCATAGAAGCTGAACGCACTGATACGTTTTGTACCATCGGTATTGTGTTCCCCAAGCATTCTTGAAATCAGTGAACTTCCACCCTGACCATAGATGTTCCCAAATCCCATCAATGCTGTAAATACAGGTGCACACAAAGATACCCCGGCAATCAAATCCGTATTCTGCGTCCCTGCGATAAAAAATGTATCAGCCAGATTATAGACAAGTGTGACAATCAGACCAAGTACAACCGGCAGTGCCATCTTGAAATAACTTTTATACAGATGTTCTGTATCAAAAACATGATTCATATCTTTTTCCACCTTTTCGGCCATATTATAGACACATCTGTTGAAATAGAATGTGCCATATGGCACAATGACAACAGAAAAACATATGAAAGAAATCAGAGATACAGAAAAACTCGAAACAGTTTATCAGTCACAGGCGCATCTGTTCGGAAAACGGCCTCCTTTTCTGCGTCTTCTCGCTTATGAAAAAGGTGAACTTCTGAACCCTCCGTTTCAGAATCTGGATCAGTTTCTGATTGTGGTGGAAGGAAATATTGTCATATACAGCCTTTTAGAAGATGGAAGTATCCGCCATCTGTTCAATTCAGAACATGGGATACTGCTTGGTGATATCGAATACAGTGGAAATTCAGGTCAGACTCTGTTTATCGAAGCGCAGGAGCACGTTCTTGCACTTTCTATTCCGTTTGCTCAAAACAGAGAAATGCTGGATCAGGACCCTGTTTTTCTGAAAACTCTGATCCGTTCCCTTTCGGATAAGCTTTCCATCTCTTCCACACTGGACGGCATATCCGGTACACTGCAGGAAAAGGTTCTTGTTTACATGCGTCAGATTAAGCCCGATCACAGAATCATTTCAATCAATCATACACTGCAGATTCTTCACTGCAGCAGAAGGCAGCTGCAAAGAGTTCTGGCAGATCTGAGCAGGCAGGGAATCATTATAAAACAGGGACGCGGTCAGTATGTGCTCAGTCAGAATCAGATCCATCCATTACATCAGTAACTACATGATCCTTTCAATCAGAAAAAAGGAGCATGTCCTGCCGTACTCCAGCAGCCCATGCCCCTTTTTCAGAAATGATGGATTTCCGGTTCCTGATTGAAACTGTTGAATACAGCGGTGGCATCCTTCAGATACAGAACCTGTGTATGATCATCGTTTTCGTCATACATTTTTCTCAGCCTCGGATATGCCTTCAAAAGAGAATTCTTAGCTTCCGTGCGTGGGTCATCAACAAGCTCTGCTGTGACTCGCACCCATGTTCCCTTACTGAAAGCACAGATCTCACATTTCGGATCTGCTGCTATCTGTCTGGAAACCTCTTTGTTTCTTCCTGTCTGAATGTACAGCCTGTTTTCAAAAATGTGTGCTGTACCAAATGGTCTTACCCTTGGCTGATCACCATCGACTGTCGCCAGATAATACACACCGGCCCGTTTCAGAAATTCACATGTTTTTTCCGTTCTGTTATCTCCCTGTATACATGATACAGTTTTTATCCATGTGATGAAAGAAAGACTCCAAAAAAGCCGTCATCTAAAACGGATAACAGCCTGTTTCGCCCTCTTCATCCCTGTAGATGCAGCAGGTTCCTTTTCTTGTCTGTTTTGCTTTATATAAAGTCTGATCTGCACAGGTAATTGCTTCCATCTTCTCAGATACATTTTCAAAAGTGGCAATACCACACGAAACTGTAGCCGGCATATCAAGTGCATCCATTCTTCTGCGGAATCTGTCACAGATATCGCTGCATCTTTCTACCGCCTTCTGACAGCATGTGACATTTGTCAGAATCAGAAGGAATTCATCCCCGCCATAACGGCAGTGAATATCAGAAGCACGCGTTACTGAATTGACAATCCGGGAGAATTCAATCAGCATTCTATCACCCATTTCATGTCCGAAGGAATCATTAATTCGTTTCAGATCATCCATATCAAACATGCAGGCTGCTGCAGGCATATCGATTTTCTGCAGATCCTGAAGTGTACTGTCAAGTCCTCTGCGGTTGAGAAGTCCTGTCAGAATATCGTGATTAGCTTCATTCATCAGGGACATTTCCTTGCGTTCAAATGCAAGAATGTCCACAAGATGATGTATGCGGCGTTTCAGATCGAACGCCGGATGTTTTTTGCACAGGAAATCGTCTGTTTCTGAAAGAATGGTCAGATTCTGTGCCTGAGCATAACCTGGAATAGTACCAAGTACTGGGATTCTCCAGCGGGATGGACCTTTGCGGATTACTTCCATGACTCGATCAGCACCATGTTCCGGAAGCGTCAGGGATAGAATGATCGCACTTATACCGTTTCTCGATTCACTTTCGATATAGCGGATTGCCTCTTCTGTGTTATCGATCTGCGCCACGTGGTATTCATCTTCAAATGTTTCCACTACCTTTTTTCTGTAATCGATGTTTTCATCAATAATCAGAAGTGTATTAACCTGTTTTCGTTCTGGAAGAATATCCAATTCCTGCTCATCTGCCTTTTCCTTCTGCGACAACAGGAGAGATTCATAATCCCGGATCGGCAACGGTGCAGAGAAATAATAACCCTGGACATAGTCACATCCGATCATTCTGAGTCTTTCCGCCTGATTGGCTGTTTCTACCCCTTCCGCAACAACCCTGAGATGCATCCTGTGTGCCATTGTAATCACATCATTGAGAATACTGTTTTCTTCCGGTTTCTCAATTTCACCATGTACAAACTTCAGATCGAGCTTGAGAATATCCACCGGCATTGCAGAAAGTGTATTCAATGAGGAATAACCACTTCCGAAATCATCCAGTTCGATGATAAATCCTTTTTCACGCAGCTGTCTGACTGTGGATACAATGATTTCCGTATTATCCGCATAGGCACTTTCTGTAATTTCCAGATGCAGATCCGATGGACGGATCTGGAATTCTCTGACCAGATTGATAAATACGGATACCGGATCATCCATAAACAGATCCGCACGGGATACATTAACAGATACCGGCAGAACTGATAGTCCCTCCTGTTTCCATTTGGAAATCAGAGAACATGTCATTCTCCATATATACATATCCAGTTTCTGAATAAAACCGTTTTTTTCAAAAATCGGGATAAATTCACCCGGTGAGATTAAACCGAATTCCGGATGAAACCAGCGGACAAGTGCCTCCGCACCGACGATCGTTTCTTTCTGCAGACCATATTTCGGCTGAAGATATACAGTAAACTGTTTTTCTGCCAGGGCTTTTTCCATGGAATCGGTAATCATCTTTTCTCTTAGCAGAGCAGCTCTGAGCTTATCATCATATACTGCAAAATATCTGCTGTATTTCCCGCGGATACTGTCTGCTGCAAGCATTGCACGGTCACACATCTGTTCAACAGATACAGATCTGTCTGTGATTTCATAGATCCCCCATCTCATGATGATACTTTTCATCAAAGAAGAAAGAGACAGATCCAGTTTGCCGAAATGCTGTCTGTCATACTGCTCCATTCCTTTTTTCTGGAAACACAGGAATCTGTCAGCACTCAATCTGCCGCAGAACCCTTCATCTCCAACCATATTCTGCATTAACTGAGCTGTTTCCTGCAGGAGTCTGTCACCTTCACGTATACCGAAAATATCATTAACCAGTTTGAAGTTTTCAATATTGGAACATACAATGCAGTATTCTCCATCCGGATCCTCCTGCAGGCGTTCCTTGACAGAAGTATAGAAAAATTCTTTGGAGTAAAGACCGGTCAGTGCATCAAATTTAAACTGATTGACAACAGCAGATGTTTCACGCAGTTTAATAAGATTTGCCATTCTGTGCAGAATGATCTGTGCATTGTATGGTTTTGGCACAAAATCTGTAGCACCATGAGAAAGTGCCATGATCTGTTCTTCTGTTCCACCACTTTGTGTCATGACAATGACCGGTATCATGTCAAGACGCTCATCCTCTTTGATTTTCGAAAGAAAAGTATAACCGTCCATAACAGGCATCATCACATCAAGAAGTATCAGTGCCAGTGTATCCGCATGGCTTTTCGCAATGGAAAGACCTTCCTCACCATTAGAAGCCTGATACACATCATATTCTTCTGACAGAAGTTCTGTCAGCATCTCTCTGTTGAGAAAATTATCTTCTATTACAAGTACCTTTCTTCTGAATGCCATACATTTTTCCTTCCTTCATTGTCCAATGTCCAAGATCACTCTGTCCGTCATGGATTACCAGGTAAAGGCGTAATAAATGACTCAGTTCATATTACCGGATCTCTGCCTGTATATTACTATATACAGCTAAGGTATGTCATGTGTTTTCCATACACAAACGCTCATTTTTTTGAGTATTATTGCGAAAATGTCATCACACACAGCCTCACACCGCACAGATACAGGATACAGGAAATCATATTTTATCACGAAAAAGGATGGAATTCGATTATTCATGATTCTTTTTCAGACAGCTTTGATACCAGCCCAGAACTGGAAGCAATGCATTTTCATCAAAGCGGGAACCACCTTTCTTCCACAAAGCAAGGTCATCTTCTTCCTGTGCAGTACGTTCTTTCCCTTCCAGCTGTCTGATATTTGCCTTCCGTACAGCAGAAAGAATCAGTCTGTGGATTCCTTTCAATCGATCCATATGCAGACCTTTGCGCAGAGAAAACAGCACAACCTCCTCACCAAGTCCTGTTGCTTTTCGGATCTCTCTGTTTTTTGTACCTGCCGTACTCATCCCGACACCACAGACACATGGAATATCATACTTCCTGCATGCCTTATCATATCCCTGTATCGTATCTGCAAAGATCCATCCGAAATAAATGATATGTGCACCTTTTTCAAGAGTGGATGTCTCTTCCAGCTTCACACATGGAAGCCCTGCCTTTACCGCAAAAGTCTTGGCATATTTTTCAGTCTCACCCGTATTGGATGTATAAACAACTGCTTCAATCATTATTTTTTTCCTTTTCTGCATTCTCTTTCTGCATATAATAATCTCGAGGTGACCACTATGATTCATACACTTACATTGAATCCTTCTTTGGATTATATTGCGGAATGTCCACATTTCACACTTTCCGCAACAAATCGGACGACAGGTGAAACCATCTATCCAGGCGGTAAGGGGATCAATGTTTCTCTTGTCCTGAAGAATCTTGGATATTCATCCATCACCCATGGATTCATCGCCGGATTTACAGGACAGGCGCTTGTTTCCCTGCTGGAACAGACCGGTCTGCAGACAGACATGATTTCTGTCAGTGAAGGACTCACACGAATCAATGTCAAACTCAGAAGTGATACCGAAACGGAACTGAATGGAATCGGACCGTATGTTTCCGCTTCTTCGCTGCAGCTTCTGATGAACCATCTTGAAGAACTTGTCGAAGGTGATATCCTGGTTCTTTCCGGTTCTTTACCACAAGGCGTACCAGCCGATTTCTACGCCACTGTCATTCAGAAAGTATCTTCCCGAAATGTACGTACCATTGTTGATACATCCGGACAGAGCCTGCTCAATACACTTACCTGCCATCCGTTTCTGATCAAACCGAACCTGGCAGAACTGCAGCAGCTATCGGATCATCCGCTGACAGATCATGAAACAATCGCAGGTGCCGCTGTGGCATTACAGAAACAGGGCGCACGTAATGTGATTGTTTCTCTTGGAAAAGATGGAGCATTGTTTGCCTGTATGGACGGCTCCGTTTACCAGGCAGACGCGCCATCCGGCACACTGGTCAACTCTGTCGGTGCTGGTGATTCCCTTGTGGCAGGATTCCTCGCCGCTTACCTGGAAACAGAAGATCCTGTGAATGCTTTCTGTTATGGAGTTGCCTGTGGCAGTGGAAGCGCCTTCTCTTCTTCTTTTGTTACAAGGACGGAAGCAGATGCACTCGTCCAGAGCATCACCCCTCGTAAAATCAGATAACGTATTCTGAAGGATGGTCCGCCATCCTTTTATTCTGTGATCATGGACAGAAACTGTCGGGCAAAGTCATCATCAGCCCGATCTGTTTTATCCCGTGTATATCATCTGTACCTTTCACTTCTTCCATCACCATTCCGATCTGTGCATCTGTTGATAGATCCTTTCCAGTGATAACTACAACCACCTTTTGCCCCTGAAAATCATGGCTGGATGCATAATCCAGTAACGGCCGCGAAACTGTTCCACCATACACAGGAGAGCATAATGCAACCAGATCAAAATCCTGTATCTCATAAGGAACGTCATGACGCGGATGATTTGCCACAACCGAATACCCTTCTTTCTGTAATCCTTCTGCCATACATATCACAGTATCCTGTGTCAGTGAAAACCGTGACTTCTGATACAGAATCAGGGCATTTCCGGTCCCTTTTGACGCCCATACGGATTCTTCGGATTTCTGTTCAACCGTATTGATTCTAAAAAACAGAAGCCACATTACAGATACGCCAGCTACCATAACGATAATGCTGCAGCAAGCATTTTACACAGCAACTTTACAACCCTTTTCATTCCCTGCTGATATTCTCCGTCATTTTCAAAATTACTGATAAAGCTGTCATCAGATCATCTTCTGAAATATCGCGATACATTCTGTCCATGAACTGCTGTGTAACTTCCTGCTTGTCCTGTGTCATGTCCATCAGTTTTTCTTCTGGCACAAGCCGTAGTTTTCTTCTGTCTTCCTCATCTTTGCGTATTGTCAGATATCCCTTGTCCTGCAGCTGTTCCGCCATCCTTTTTACATTCTGATAGGAACATCCGATCAGATCCGAAACATCCGATAATGTCGGATTGTCATCAAAAGTGCCGATAGATACAAGCAGAAAATGCTGTTTCATCGTGAGATCTTTGAATTCTTCGCTCTGCAGCGCAGCAATCCTGTTATCCAGCACTGACAGTGATCCATACATCAGATAACGTGGATCCAGCTTTTTAAAATCCATAACACCACCTCGTATACATAATATATTATGTAATATATTATATAACATATTATGTCTCTTTCACCCCCGCAGAAGAAAACAGCCTCCATGTTTCCATGGAGACTGAAGTTACTCACTCTGTGAAGTATGTACTTCCGTAACAGGGGAAGTAATGTTTTTTCCGGTATTCGGATTTTTGAGTGATGACACTGCATCCATTCCAAATAAAACAGCAAGTACAATGGAAACAACACTCAGAATTCTTGCATCTGCTTTTTCAAGCAGATTATCCAGTTCCGGTGCGATTGCGTAAATCACCGCCATACATCCAAAGGCAAACAGAATCAGACCTTCCAGACAGATTCTGCCGTTCAGATTCAGAAAATATCCTGAATAATCCCACCATTTCAGTCCATACATTGATTCAAGTACAGCTGCCGTACCATATTCAATCACACCGGACAGTATAAATGCCCCGGTAAATGTGGCAAGTGGATGTTTTCTCAGTTTTGTCAGAACAATCAGTGCCAGTATTGCACCAGCACCATAGATCGGCAGCCATGGTCCAAGCATTGTTCCACGGTTGGCAAATTCACCAGACTGAACAAGGCAAAGTCCGGTTTCCCATAACCATCCACCGATCGCAAAGATGAAGAACATCAGAACAAGACTCTGCACCGTATAGGCACGCATGAAATCTCTTTGACCGTTGAAGTGCTTTCTGGCACGTACATACAGTGGAGACAGTCGGGATGGATATGCCTTTTTGTCCAGAACAGCTTCATCATTGGAAATCTGTGCTTTGATGGACTCAATTGCCTGCCATGTACGCTTGTTCTTTGTTGAGCCGACCCAGATCGACAGATTTTCCACAAAGAATTTCTGTATACCGTGCAGTTCTACCTGATTGTCCGCAATGTACATCTGATCCATCCGTACATCACGATACGCTCTGTTGAGCGCTTCATCCTGTGGAAGTTCATACAGATATGTATCATTGAGAACTTCAATACCTTCCATCTGTGCTTCCATACATGCACGGCGACGGTTGCGGTAATACTGTGTCAATACCGCGGTATAATATGGATTGGACCAGAAAATTCCGGTGATTCCAATTGTGAAATAGTCCAGAACAAACCATCCAAGCATAGAAAGATCCAGTTTGAACAGTTCCATTTTATGTCCGTCCATCATTTTCCGTGAAAGTGCAATCGCATCCTTACCGCTGATATCCGGGTTCTCCGCAAGAATATACGGGACCATGGCATAGGAATATTCCTTGATGAATCCACCGATAATCGTCAGATACCAGAGTGACAGCTGGATGTTGTAACGCAGATAGGACAGAGCTGATTTTATCCAGCGGTTTACTGCATCAAAATAGAATACATGCTGAATCGGCACATGATCATATGTGCTTTCTTCCAGGAAAATTCGATTCATGATCAGATGGATCATGTTTTTCAGAAAGATAATCACAGCAAGCTGGAATCCCACCGCCAGAAGGATCAGCAGAAAGCCACCGATACCGGATCCACCCATCATGGAAGTGATGGAATCATATGCAAGTACAAGGATCTCCCCCGAGCATACAGTATTGATCAATGAAGCAATAACCCCCTGACTTCTGCCCAGAATATCTGTCTGTTTCTGCTGATAGTTTTCAAGAGCTTTATCAACATCATTCTGTGCTTTGTCCAGATCATTTTCATGAATATCTTCCAGTACCGTCCAGTAGGACTCGTCTGAAATGGAGAATCGGTTCATACCAACCGTATCTTCTCCCATGACTTCATTGATTTTTTCAACAACCAGATTGTCTTCCATCTGATTAATGAACACAGAGGAGAAAAGCATTGCCATCAGACAGATCGCAACACTCAGAAGATAGTGTTTCTTTACTACCTTCTTCGCCTCCGCTTTGATTTCTTTACGATTCATAGTTATTTCAGTTCCTTTTTACACATTCATTATACAGATCATCTCTGCACGTTTTTTCATACAGAGTGAGCGATCTGTATGTCATTGTCTTTTCAGTTTCACAGATTCATGGGATATGACAGTCGTCTGTTCAAACTGCTGATCATTTTTCACATCGTATACCCGTTCTTTCCGGTTTTCCGTACTCAGAAGTACAGTTTCCCCGGATGGCACCTCAAAATCTCCATATACAGTTGAAACATAGATAACTTCCTTTCCGATATTCTTCATGAATACCGGATTATATTTTGCTGACCATGGATCAAACTGAAACGCATTCTGTGAAAAACAGAAGAAACGGAAGTTATAATCCAGCTCATAATCAGCAATTTCAATAAAATCCTGAAACATGCCTTTATGAAGGTTATAGGAAATGGTGCGATATCTTTTTTTCTTTCTTTTCAGATCCAAAGACACAAATCCATTGAGAATATCAGCTGAAAAAGTCAGTACAGCACATGTATCAAAGTCCTGTGGACTGTATTCTGTCTCTTCTTTGGATTCCCTGCGCCTTTGTGCAGCAGCAATCTTTTCATAAATATCTCTGTCCTGCGGCCACAGAAAATCCCTGAGCGCCTGCCTGAGAATTCTCTGATCAATGGACTGATGGGTATTGAACCTGGCAGAATAACTGCTGTTTTCTGTTTCCACGATCAGTGTCCCTCTTTCAGCACGCAATGCCTTAATGGCAGAGGTATGAATCCACTGTCCCTCTGGAAACCTGTCATTTCCATACGCATTTCCCCATATACGATATGTGTCTCTGTGTTTTTCAAAATACCAGTTTTTCAGAATGTACATACTTTTATTCAACACTGTTGATCTTTCTCAGAATATCCTCTTTGATTGCCTGATTTACATGTTTTGCATGTTCCATGGAAGTACCGCACGCATAGAAATAGAACTTGATTTTCGGCTCCGTACCGGATGGGCGGATTGCAAACCAGGAACCGTCTTCCAGAAAGAAGCGCATTGCGTTCTGTGGAGGGATATCTTCATACCCATCTGTATAATCAATGACTTTCGCAACCGGAATTCCACCTACCTCTGAAGGCTGATTGGCGTGAATCCAGTCCATCATTCTTCCGATTCTCTTTGATCCGGCAATTCCTTCCAGAACAAGGTTTGTTCCTATTTCATCCATGTACCCATATTCTTCATAAATATCCTGCAGAACATCCCATAATGTTTTTCCCTGCTTCCGATAGTAAGCCGCAGCCTCTGTTACGAGCATACCAGCTGAAATACCATCCTTGTCACGAATGTTTTCATCCACAGCATAGCCTACAGATTCCTCATACCCAAACAGATAGGTATATCCGTTTTCATGAAGGTACGGAATTCTGCCACAGATATTTTTGAATCCTGTCAGAGATTCAAACATCTTTACACCATATGATTCACAGATTCTGGTGGACAGTGTGGATGTTACAATGGATTTTACCATTGCCCCTTGATCAGGAAGTGTACCGGCTGTCTTGTGCCCTTCCAGAACATATCTGACAAGCAGATAACCGGTCTGATTTCCATTCAGAGGCACATACTCACCCTGATCGTTCCGGATTTCAATTGCGAAACGGTCCGCATCCGGATCAGTCGCCATAAGCAGTTCCGCTCCGAACTGTCTTCCATATTCTTCTGCCAGGGCAAATGCTTTTGGATCTTCCGGATTTGGATAGCCGACAGTTGTAAATTCAGGATCCGGCATTTCCTGTTCTGTTACGATCTTCCAGTTGTTGAACCCTCTGTCATTCAGCATCTGCCTGAACGGAATAGAACCACATCCATTGAGTGGTGTATATACAAGTGGAATGGAAAGATCAATTTCATCACCGGAATGAATTGCCATGCCCTCAATTTCATCCAGATACAGTCTGTCATACGTCTCATCCAGAATCGTAATCATACCGGAAGAAACCATCTCATCAAAATCTGCATGTCTGATATCATTCCACAGATCCACCTTTTCAATGCATTCTGTCATACCATCCGCAACAGCAGAAGAAACCTGACAGCCATCTTCCCAATATGCCTTGTATCCATTATATTCTTTCGGGTTATGAGAAGCCGTAATATTAATACCTGCCGTTGTATGCAGATAGCGCACCATATAAGCAAGCTGTGGAGTCGGTCTTAAATCAGGGAATGTATAGACATGAATTCCATTTGCTGCATAGATGGAGCATGCAAGCTGACAGAATTCCTTTGAGAAATAGCGTGGATCGTGGGCAATCACAACACCCGCATCCATTGCCTTCTGTCCAAAGCTGCAGATATAATCCGCAATCCCCTGAGTAGCCTTACCGACTGTATATATATTCATGCGGTTAGTACCCGCTCCTGTTTTCCCTCTGAGTCCTGCTGTTCCAAAAGCAAGATTCTGATAGAAACGTTCTTCTATTTCATTTTCGTCATTTTCAATCGCAACAAGTTCCTTGCGTAATGGGTCATCTTCTTCAAGATGAAGAAGCCAGTCTCTGTATCTTTCCTGTGCATTCAGCATATCATTGTCCTCCGCAGATCAAAGTCTTTTTTTCAGTTATCATTCTACCACAAACATGCCTACCTCATGTAATCCATCAGCTTTTCAACTGGGTTGAAGGAATCTGCTGGCTGACAGTCCTGTTCCATACAACCCATCATCCGTTCCATCAGCTGGTGAAGCATACATTTTTCCTCTTCCTGTAATAGTCCCTGATTTCCGCATAATACATAATGATCTTCGTCATTTACGATGAAGCTTTGATTATACGACAACAGATGCATGAGTGTCTGCCACGCAT
>JAEDEK010000138.1 GCA_016293365.1 Bulleidia sp.
CTGTGTTTTTAGTTATTGATGATAGGATTTACCCACAATGATGCCCGAAGCCTCAAAAAAAGTATCAGATTACTGAGAATCCGATACTTTCTACCTGATGTTCATGCTTCAGGATGTTCTGCAAGATATTTTTTGATTGCTTCCTTGACATCTGCCTTGGAAGGCTTGCAAAGTGACACATCCGCTTCACCGCTTACGAGCTTTTCAGCCATGCCGGAGCATCCAGGGTTACCGCAGCCACCGCAGTTATATCCAGGCAGCATTGCCAGTACTTCCTTGACTCTTGTATCTTCCTTGACATAGAAGGCCTTAGAAGCAAAGCCAAGAGCTGCACCAAGCAGACCGCCGATTACAAACATCATGAGTAATGATTTAATGATTTCCATCTGTATTGTCTCCTTTGAATGAGTTGCGCATGGAGCAGTCCCTGATACCACAGGCACTGCAGTCAGGTGTGAGATTCTCACAGCCTTCCGGTACAGGCGTACTTCTGTTTTTACGTAACAGAATAACGTTCAATAGAAGAAGTCCCCCTACCAGTCCGATCACAACCAGCACTTTCATATCTTATACAAGACCTGCCAGTGAAGAGAAGGCAAGTGCCATGATACCGGCAACGATGAAGGCAATCGGATTACCTCTGAATGCCTTAGGAATATCATTCTGGTTGAGTCTTTCACGGATTGTCGCAAAGATCACCAGCATCAGCATGAATCCTACAGGAGTCGCAATGGAGTTGACGATTGTTTCAATCAGTGTATAACCTTTTGTGATATTGTCCTGTGCAACATAGAGAACTGCACAGTTTGTTGTAATCAAAGGAAGATAGATACCCAGCTGCTTGTATAATGCAGGTGCATACTTCTTGACAAACAGTTCAACAAACTGAACGAATGCTGCAATCAGAAGAATGAATGTAATCAGCTGCATGTACTTGAGATCCAGTGGTACAAGTACCAGGTAGTACAGTGCATAGGATAACAGAGAAGCACCGAAGATAACAAAGATGACAGCTGCACCCATACCAAGAGCGGATTCCAGTTTTGTAGAAACACCCATGAATGGACACATACCAAGGAACTTTGTCAGAACGATGTTGTTAATCAGCATGGCGCTGAAGAATAATGCGAATAAATTCATACTCAGGCTACCTCTTTTCTGGCAGCTTCAGCCTTTGCCTTAGCTGCAGCAGCTTTCTGTGCTTTTTCGATTGCCTTTTCCTCTTCTTCCAGCTTGTTCTTATAACCGCTGACAGCTGCTGCAAGAACGCCGAATGTGAAGAAGGAACCTGTTTCAGCTGTCATAAACGGAATCAGGAATGTCTTTGGCAGAACCTGAACAGAGAAGACAACTGCATTGCCTGCAAACGGATTGGACAGAGTGATGACACCTGTACCGAGAATCTGTCTGACTAAGGAAATCGCAATCAGAGAGAATGTATAGGATAAGCCCATCATCAGACCATCCTTTGCGGAATCCACGATGTTATGAGAGCATGCATATGCTTCAGCTCGACCAAGGATGATGCAGTTGACGACAATCAGGGAAATGAATGCGCCAAGAGCAGAATACAGATCCGGTGTGAAGGCATGCAGGAACATCTCCAGGATTGTAACAAGAGATGCGATGACAACGATGTATACCGGAATATGAATGTCATCCGGTGTAATCGGAGCAATCAGAGAAATAACGACATTGGATAATACAAGTACGAAGATAACGCTGATGCCCATACCGATCGCATTATCCAGAGATGTGGAAATTGCAAGAGTTGAACAGATACCGAGGTATAAACCGAATACAGGGTTATCTGTAATCATCTTTGAGATGAATCCACGCTTTTTTGGTTTGATTTCACTCATGTTCTACCTCCTTACTGTAATGTGGCAAAGACAGCCTGTGCTGCTTTGACAGCCTCACCAACAGCCTTTGTTGTAATTGTGGCACCAGAGATCAGAGGCATGTCATCTTCTGCTGTCAGTGTCATTACCTCATCTACATAATCGCCTTCAAATGCAAGAGAACCCTTTCCGGCTGTTTCCTTCTGGGAAAGAACGGTATAACCGGATACTGTTCCATCGTTGTTGTAACCGATCAGGAATGTAAATCCATCTGCTGTATAACCGACATTGTGACAGGAGAAGATATATCCCTTATCACCAGCCTGATAGACAGCATCAACAAGTCCTGTTTCCTCATCCTTAAGAGCATCTTCACTGATATCCTTGAAGTCGGAAACATCCGGATAGATCGCAATCAGATTCTGCTTGACGGCAGCAATCTCATTTTCCGCAATCACAGGAGCTGTAATGGAATTGACAACAGCCAGGAGAACACCTGCAACAGCGCATACAACTCCAAGCAGAACTGTCTTATAGATACTTGAATTCTTGTCCATCATAACCTCCTTATAATGTTACGCCGACTGCAACAGCAACGACGATCGCAACAAGGCTGATGACAACTGTTGTTGTCTGAATCTTCTTTGCATCCTTGATCTGGCTGCCGGAGCATGCCTGATCAATTGCCGGAGTGAGCATATTCATTAACAGAATCGCAAACAGAGCTCCATCCGGAATAGCAGCCTTCCATCTTAAGATCAGTGTCAGAGCTGCAGCACATACCGCAAAGATATATTTGCCTGGAATCGTAACTGGAGATGTGACCGGGTCTGTCAGCATGAATACGGAGACAAACAGTACACCACCACCTAAGACATTGAATAATGCAAAGGAGATACCGGATCCGTTTGCGAATCCTGTAATCAGAGATACTGCAAATACAGTCAGTACATATGGAACTGTCAGATGCCAGTCAATGACATCGTTGTATACCAGATAGAAGAAGGCAGCGATGATGACAAGTGCACATGAACCACCGATGACAGATGCATAGTCCCCCATCAGCATGCCAAACAGTCCACCATAGGATGTCATGACATTTTCCAGAACAGATGCAGATGAACTCCATCCTGCACTGCCCATGGCAGCCATTGGTGTAGCGCCGGAAAGAACCTGTGCTGTTACTTCTTCTGCACCGCTTGCAGAGAAGGAATTCATGATGATTGCTTCACCCAGTGCAGCAGGGTTGAAGATATTCTGACCAAAGCCGCCGAATACCAGCTTACCGAACAGAATCGCGACAACTGTTGCGATCACGATGGCATAGTAGCTGACATCGATCTTTGTGATCAGTACAAGAATAATTGCTGTAATCCAACCATAGGAATGCATGACATCATGTCTGATATCCTTACTGCCTGTAAATGCAAAATATGCAGTTTCCGTCAGCAGTGCTGTCACAACCGCCGTCAATGTCAATGCTACCACTCTTAAGGCAAGACCATAGCTGACTCCATACCAGATAATGGATGAAAGCAGTACAGCACAAAGAGCAATGGACAGATAGCCCATGATCTTTGTTGTGGACTGTGGATGACGGTAGTTCGGTGAAGGTTTGAATGTAAACTTCATCTCTTACTTTCCTCCCTTCTGCTGTTTCATACGGACAACATTCTTTGCGCGTCTTACATTTTCTGTCACATCAATCTTGGATGGGCAGATGTAGGAACATAATCCACACTCAATGCAGTCCATGACATGCAGTTTATTGAGTGCGACATCATCACGCACCTTACCTGCTCCGGCAATACGGACAGGCTGCAGACCGGATGGACACATTTCTGTACACTTACCGCAGCGCAGACAGCCTGACCTGTCTTCCTGACGGTTGACAAGAGCTGTAATACCATTGTTCTGTGCAGAGATGACCCACTGGTCATTTGGAATTGTCTTACCCATCATCGGGCCACCAGGAATCAGAAGAACATCTTCTGTACCGTTCTTGTAACCACCGATGGCATCGATGATTTCACATGCCTTTGTTCCGATTGGAACGATGACATTCTGTGGATTTTCCAGAGCATCACCAGAGCATGTGACATAACGGTGTGTAATCGGTTTGCCGTTAACAAGCGCATTACCGAATGCAATCGCAGTAGATGCATTGGAAACAATGACACCTGCTTCTGCAGGAAGTCTGTCATAACGCTTACCTGTCAGCTGATAGACAAGTGTTCTTTCCCAGCCCATCGGATAGATGTTTGGAACGGCTGTGATTTCAACAGGTGTTCCTGCGAATACTTCTTTGAGCTTTGCAATCTGTTCCTTCTTGTCTTCCTTGATGGCGATGCATGCTTTCTTTGCTGTGGAAAGCTTGAAGAAAGCAAGTACACCAGCCTTCAGAAGATCTGTATTGGCATTGATATTGATGTAATCTGCTGTCAGATATGGTTCACATTCAACACCGTTGATTGCAAGAAGGTCGATGTTTTCAGGCTTCATGTATTTGACATATGTCGGGAATCCGGCGCCACCCATACCAAGCATGCCGCTTTCCTTCAAAAATGCAACCAGTTCTTCACGTGTTGCCTTTTCATAGTCTAATGGCTTGAATGCTTCAACTTCTGTTCCTTTGTGGTCATTCTGAATCCGTATATGTTCTGCCTGAGCCATTCCTGAATTCATGAATTTCTCGATCGCCGTTACGGTTCCAGAAACCGGCGAATATAAAGGCAGATAAAAGTGATCGTTTCTTTCAGCGATCTTCATACCGACTTTAACTTCATCCCCCACCTTGACAAGTGGCTTGCATGGTGCAACACCATTGTAAAGCGGGAACCAGACTGTATCAGGATCAAGTTTTTTACACTGCTCATTGTGTATGGTCAGATCCTTATGTCCGTCCAGATGGAAGTGCATCGGTCCAGTAAATAATGACATACTGTCCTATCCTCCCTAATCCCGTCTATTATAGCATTAAACATCCATTTTGATAGGG
>JAEDEK010000139.1 GCA_016293365.1 Bulleidia sp.
TATTGACGGTATTCTGGATGTCAGAGATGAAACAGACCGGAATGGTCTGAGAATCGTTGTGGATGTCAAAAAGGATGCCGATGCGCAGCTGATTCTCAACTATCTGTATAAGAATACGGATCTGCAGGTATATTACAGTTACAACAATGTCGCCATCATTGATGAGCGACCGGTGCAGGTCGGACTTACCGGACTTCTGGATGCCTTCATTGAGTTCCGTAAGGAAGTCGTTCTGCGTCGATCCCGTTATGAGCTTGACAGAATGGAAAAGCGCATTCATATTATCGAGGGTCTGATGAAGGCAGTATCGATTCTTGATGAGGTCATACGGATCATCCGTGCCTCCAAAGACAAGGCGGATTCGAAAAAGAATCTGATGGCGGAATTCGGTTTTGATGAACCACAGGCGGAAGCAATCGTATCGATGCGTCTGTACCGTCTGTCCAATACGGATATCCGCATTCTGCGGGATGAATTTGCATCCCTTGTCAATCAGATTGAGGAAACACGTTCCATCATTGAAAATAGCAATGTGCTTAAATCTGTCATGATCCGGGAACTGCGCAGTGTCAGTAAGGAATACGGTGATCCAAGAAGAACAAAGATTGAAGCTCAGGTACAGGAGATTGTCATCAACCGGGCTGCTATGGTCACACCGGAGCAGGTACGTGTTACCGTGTCCAAAGATGGATACATCAAACGTGTTTCATTGCGTTCCTATATGGCTTCTGCGGATACAATGACCGGATTAAAAGCAGGGGATACCCTGGTGGGACAGTGTGAAGTAAATACATTGGATACACTTGCTGTATTTACATCCAAGGGTAACTATGCATGTATCCCTGTATGGAAGATAGAAGAAGCAAAATGGAAGGATATCGGCACCCATCTCAATAAGATTGTCAGAATCGATGGGGATGATAAGATCATTCATGTCATCGTCATTCACAGATTTGATACCTATGCTTCCATTGTGACGATCGGCTCCAACAACCAGATCAAGAAAACACCTGTATCCGCCTGGGCTTCAGAACGGTTCAACAAAGTTGTTCCGGCGATGTCTCTATCGGCAGGTGCAGTATTGCTGAAGGCGTTCTGCGTCTATGAAGGACAGCAGATTGTCCTTGCCAGCAAAGATGGATTTGCATGCAGATTCAATGTGGATCAGCTGCCTTCCACAGGTGTGCGTTCCAAAGGTGTCAAGGCCATGAATCTGTCTGCTTCTGATGCTCTTGTATCTGGAACTGCAGTCAATCCACAGGATTCTGCGGTTGTGATCATGAGTACGGATGGAGGAATCAAACGTACCTATCTGCAGGAAATTCCGGAAGGTAACCGTCCGCTCAAGGGAGTGATGATCTGCCGGAAGCTCAAGAAGAATCCATCGCAGATCGCTGTTGTGCGTCATATCCAGGCATCGGATGAGCTGATCTTTACCGATCCGGATATAAAGAAAATCAGAGCAGTGGATATTCCGCTGAAACAGAAAGATGCAGGTTTCTCAAGCCCGCTTGAGCTGAAGGAAGGATGGAACCTGTATGAAGATATCGAAGAATGCCGGATTATTGATATTCCGGATGGTGAACAGCAGCAGATCCACGAAGATGTGGAAAAACTGACGCTGTTCTGAAATGGAGAACTATGACAACATGTAAAGGCTGTGGTGTACACCTGCAGTATGAAAACAAACTGCTGCCGGGTTATACACCGAAAAAAGAAAGTGAATACTGTCAGAGATGTTTCAGACTGATTCATTATGATGATCTGACTGTCTCCATGCGCAAAGGCATCGATCCGGATGAAGTCATGAAACACATCAGTGAAATGGATGCGCTTGTGTTGTGGGTTGTGGATCTGTTTGACTTTGAGGCAGGTATGATTCCAGGAATCAACAGACATCTTTCCGGAAAGGATATTATCCTGGCAGCAGGAAAAAGAGATCTGCTTCCGGAAACACTCAGTGATGAAAAAGCAGCAAGGTTTGTCTTTTCCAGACTCAAAGAACAGGGCATTACGATTCAGGAACTGATTCTGACTTCTGCCTATCAGCAGGAAGGACTGGATGAAATCAAAGATGCAATCAACCGGTATGGAAAGGGCAGACCGGTCGTCGTCATGGGCAGAGCCAATGCCGGTAAGAGTACACTGCTCAACCGACTGCTTGGCAGCAACGCTCTGACGATGTCAAGGTATCCTGGTACAACGCTTGATTTCAATCAGATGGAAGCGGATGGTGTGACATGGATTGATACACCTGGAATTGAAATCGACTCCAGTATTCTGATGGAAACAGATGAAAAGGATCTCAAGACCATTCTGCCTGATCGCAGACTCAAGCCGGTTGTCTTTCAGCTGCGGGGGGATCAGTCCTTTGCGGTTGGTGGACTGGCAAGGATCGACCTGTATGGATGCGATCATGCAAGTGCTGTATTCTATATGGCGCAGACGCTCAACCTGCACCGCTGTAAGGTATCCGCAGCACAGGATCTTTGGAAAAAACACTACAATGAGCTGCTTGTCCCTGTTCCAAAGAAAAAGCAGTTCCGTAAATTCTCCATCCGTAAGGAAATGGACAAGATGGACATCGTCATCGATGGCTTGGGCTGGGTGTGTGTTCATGGTACAATGCGTAATGTGGACGTTTTCGTCCCGGAAAATGTCAATGTGACATTCAGAAAGGCAATGCTGTAATATGCTGAATGGAAAACAGAAAAGATTTTTAAGAAGTCTTGCCCTGAATGAAAGAGCAATCTTTCAGCTTGGCAAGGATGGTCTTTCCGATAACTATATCGAACAGATCAACAACGCTCTTGGGGCAAGAGAACTGGTCAAGATCTCCGTACTGAAATCCGGACCGAGTGATCTGAAGGAAGTATCTTTTGATCTTGCAAGACTGACAAAAAGTGAAGTCGTACAGATCATCGGCAGAACCATTGTTCTCTACCGCAAAGGCAAGTCGCCCAAGATTATCCTGCCATGATTATCGAAGCTTCATTTGATCCGGTAACAATGGAAGAAGTCAGAGCCATCTGCACTCTGATGAAACAGGAAAGGATTACTGACCTGTATATACAGGCATCTGCAGAAGGGATTGCAGAGCGGAAGGTACGTACGAAAATGTTGAAACTGGCTTTCGGTACATACCGTCACATCCATGTTGTGGAAGGAAAACAGAGTGACAGAAGACTGGAAGGATATGCAGATGGTGAAAAAAAGTCCAGAAGTGGATATTTCAGACTTGTCCCTGCTTCTGTCTGTCATTATCTGCTGGAAAACGGAATGTATCTGCAGCAGATTGTGGAAGCCCAATGCAGCCCGAAGCGTGCAGTTCATTCCAAAGGGGTAGCAGATACATGCGTGATTCTGGCACGGGCACATCACCTGGATGAAAAGCTTGCAGAAAGAATGGGCTATCTGCATGATGTCACCAAATCCATGTCGGATGAGGAAGGACGGGAAATTCTGCGGCGATGGAGTCCATCTGATCTTTCCTTGAATCCGAAAATATGGCATTCCCGTACTGCTGTCATCTGGCTGAAACAGAATATGGGACTGTATGACCCAAGGATACTGCTGCCGATCTGGAATCATACTCTTGGGGATGGAAAATCCGATTATGACCGGATTCTGTACATCGCTGATAAAATTGAACCGAACCGTAACTACGATACGACATATCATCTTTCCCTGGCCAGAAAGGATCTGAAAAAAGCGGTTGAGCTTGTCAGAAAAGAGGGAGAGGAATACCGCAGGAAAGGAAATTGAACTATGTCAGATTTACTGAATATCGTCTGTCAGACACTGGATGAGAAACAGGCGGAAAACATCGTGACCATTGACATGCGCAGTGTCAATCCATACAGTGATTATTATGTGGTATGCACCGCAAAGAATGTCAGACATGCCATGTCACTGTGCGAATTCTGTGATGAGGAAGCTGAAAAAAACGGTTATCAGGTCAGACTCAGAGAAGGAGATCGTGAAAGTACATGGATTCTTCTCGATCTGAATGAAGTCGTCATTCATATTTTCACATCTGAAGCAAGAGACTTCTATCGTCTGGAACGTCTGTGGGCAGATCTGCCACAGGAACAGTACCAGGTGGAAGCAGAATAAACGCGCTGGATCTTCTGAAAAGAAGGTCTTTTTCTTTCTGAATACAAATCATTTCAGATAAGAGCTTCAGATAATAAATATATATGAATAAACGTTGTATACAGGATTGCGGCATATCGTTTTTCTGTTGATAAACAGGCGATCCGTAAACGACCAATGCTTCATCTTCTGTTTCAGTATTTCTTTACATCGTCATCCTGACATGCTCATGCTGGAAACAGGATCAGGTGGATAGAGATCTGATGACAGATCCATGATATGGTGATGTGATCAGTCACCAAAAAGGAGGGTAAGCCTATGAAAAATCGACTTTTTGCCATGATTGTGGCATTATGCATGGCATTTTGGATGGCTCAGTCTATGTTTCTGCAAAAAAACAGTGATGATCAACAGCTGCAGGCATAGGGATGGGTCAGGCAGTGCGAGCACTTGCTGTAACTGTGCCGATATTGTAACGATGGCAAACGGAAGTACGGACGATCATAAACATCTGGAAACCCCAACCTATAACCGGAGCTTCAGGTGGGGGAGTTTCCTACTGGCAGTGTCATGAATGTGATGAATTGTAGATTCCATTGTCCTTAAGCCACTGGATCAGCATCGGACTTGTGAT